>JANNMV010000218.1:0-2070 GCA_031398205.1 Pseudomonadota bacterium
GCGAAATGGATTCCCGCGCTGTACGATAAAAAAATCTTTCCGATTTTCTTCATGTGGGAAACCGATCTGTGGAACACGCTGAAGAACCGCTTCGACGATCTACAAAAAGATGTGCCGCGCGAAAAAGACGCCATGCGCGGCATGCTCGGCAAGTTTTGGAACAAACGCCTGGAGCGATTCCTCGCCCGCATGGGCACGCAAATTTGGGGCGAGATGAAACAAAACGCCGCCGCCATCAGCAGCCCTAAACCGATCAACGGCAAAGAAAGCGGCGCGCGAATTTTGTATAAAGCGTTCCAAGCTACCCCAGCCGCGAAAAACATTCGCCTGCACCTGATCGGACATTCTGCCGGCTCGATTGTGCATTCCTATATCGTCAAAGAATTGGCGCCACACAATTGGACTTTCGACAGCATTCATTTCATGGCGCCCGCCGTCACGGTCGATACCTTTAAAGCCAGCATCGTTCCCGAATTGAAGTCCGGCAAAGTGAAACGCTATTTTCAATTTCACCTCACCGACACCGCCGAACAACAGGACACTACCTGTCGAATGTTGCTAGGCTATGGCCGCTCGTTGTTGTATTTAGTGTGCGAATCCTTCGAGGGCGGCCAGACCACACCGATCCTCGGCATGGAAAAATATTTCGACGAACATATCGCCAAACTGAAACTCAAAAATGTACGGACTTTTCCTGCGCCGTCGCAGGAAACCATCAGCACCACCCACGGCGGGTTTGACGATGACACGATGACTATGAACAAGATCATCGAGTTGATTAAGCAAAGGTAATCCGCGTGTATTTATTTTTCGACACCGAAACCACCGGCATTCCCAAGAACTACAAAGCGCCGGTGTCGGATCTGAAAAATTGGCCGCGCTTGGTGCAGATCGCCTGGCTCGTCACCGATGATATAGGCAGCGAAATTCACAGCGCGGAGCATATCGTCAAGCCCGATGGATTCACCATTCCGGCGGATGCGGCGAAGATTCACGGCATCACCACGAACGTTGCGCTCGAGCGCGGCGTGGCGATCAAGGCCGTGCTGGAGGCCATGGTCAAAGACATCAATACCGCGCGGATTTTGCTGGCGCACAACATGGCGTTCGACGAAAAAATACTCGGCGCGGAATTACTGCGCGCCGGGTATCCCAATCATATCGAAGCGAAACAACGCCGCTGCACCATGCAATCGGCAACGGACTTTTGCCGATTGCCGGGGCCCTACGGTTTCAAATGGCCGACCCTGAACGAGCTTCATCTAAAGCTTTTTGGCGTATCGTTTAGTGGCGCCCATCGCGCGCTGATCGACGTGCGCGCCTGTGCGAAATGTTTTTTCGAACTCAGGCGATTAAAAGTCATGTAGGGTGCGCAACGACAGAACGGGACTCAGGTCTCCATCAAGCGTCGCCATATTGAACGAAGTAAAGGATCTACTGCGCGCAATTCACGTTGAGTTTGCATTGCCGCGCACCGCACCCTGCCGGGGTAGCCCGAGGCGCGCCACTGGCCTTGGGCCATTGCCTCGCAGCCCGATGGGCGGGCAATTCAAGCGCTAATTTGCTTAACTCCGGAGGTCACATGAAAGCTGCCTACATTCGCAAATACGGCAATAACGACGCCATCGAAATCGGCGATCAGCCCTTGCCCAGCGTCGGCCCGCGCGATGTGCTGATCAAGATCCACGCCGCGAGTATCAATCCCGTGGACTACAAGATTCGGGATGGCGATTTAAAGCGGGTCATAGCGTTTAAATTCCCGTTGATCCTCGGCAACGACGGCGCCGGCGTGATCGAAAAAGTCGGCGCAGACGTTCGTGCATTCATGCCAGGCGATGCGGTGTATGTCCGGCTCGACACGGAGCGCATCGGTACCTTTGCTGATTACGCCGTGGCGGCAGAATCCAGTGTCGCGCTCAAACCGAATAACCTGAGCCACATCGAAGCCGCGTCGATTCCGCTGGCCGGCCAGACTGCCTGGCAGGCACTCATGGACGTTCGCAAACTGCAAAAAGGCCAGAAAGTCTTAATCCACGCCGGCTCCGGCGGGGTGGGTAGCTTCGCGATTCA
>JANNMV010000221.1:0-3755 GCA_031398205.1 Pseudomonadota bacterium
GGATCATCGCTTACTGTTGGATCCCAGCGATGCTGCCGGTAATCAAGTTCGTGGAGGTTTTGAAGTTGATTCCAAAGCGACAGTTCGAATTCTTCCTCGTTGATCCCTACAGGGCCGGTAAAAGTTGCAACCAATGTAGAGAACTCACCGTCCATCGCCGGTTGTTCTTGGATGAAAGTGTTGAGATCATGGGCCAATCCGGCGGTTGCGCCCGGCGAACCCAACTCAGTGTAATGGCCAATCCGGTAACTTCCAGTTTGGATCGCGGATTTCGCGCCAACGCAGGAGAATTGCGGATTCAATACCAACGCACGAAACGAGTCATGCACAAAGGAAAGCAGCGCAGAAGGCTTGATCTCAGGGGTCTGCGGATGAACAAGTCGGGTATCTCGAAACGCGGCATAACTACTGTTCTGGCGGGCAAGCTCTGCGTCGTACGAGTTTTGCATTGGCGATATGTCGGAGTGTAAGGTAGCCATGGTTCACATTAGATTTTAAACGTTCACTCTACGCAATATATATGCCAGTGCCGCCGTTCATTATTAAGGCGCTTTTGCGTAAGTTACGAAGCGGGACTCAGGTTAAACTGCATTGCCAACTATCGCTGAAGGTGATCAAGCAAATCTTTGGCTCGCCGCTTTTTTCTCTCACTTTTGCTGATTCAAGCGTTGTTTTTAGTCTGGCTTGGATGACGCGTTGCGCGCCCATTGAACCAAATCGTCATTGTGATTGTGTGATTTGTGCCCCTCCCCGAGAAGTCTCGAAAGAAGCTGAGCTAAGTGCCTTTAGCCTCACACGTATTGCGCTAACGCGGGTCGCATGACAGAAAGTGATTTCCGTAACCAACTCTTCACAGTACCGAGTGGCCACCCAAGCCGGCGCGCGATTTCCGCGTGGGTTAGGCCATCGTAGAACGCGAGGTACAAAATTTCGCGCTTTTGAATCGAAAGATCGTACATACAGCGTTTTACCGCCCCAGCCTCGCGCGCCTCGATAACGAGTTCGAGTGGTTGAAGTTCGGTGGACGCCAACCCCTCGTATGGATCGTCGTCGTCTGCCGCGGCAAAATGGCCTCGCGGACGCGAGTCGAGTCGGCGCACGTTGTCGATCGCGCTGTAACGTGCAATGCCCGCTAGCCAGCAGATCACTTGACCTTTGCGCGCGTCAAATTGCGCGCAACGGTTCCCAGCCTTTAAATAGACCTCTTGCAGTACGTCCTCCGCTTCGGCGTGGTTTGTTTGAATCTTAAGAACGATGCTGAACAATCGTCGTTGGGTTAGGCTATAGAGGCGAGCGAACGACGTCCGACAGCCTTGACCTACGCCGTGCAATACCGCAGCCAACTCAATGTCGAGCTCATCAATGTTGGAATCCGCTCCCTGTTGAGGGTCAACACCCTTATTTCCTAACTGTGCCGAACCACTTGGGCGACAATTCGCCATCAATTCATCGACGGAAGGATCAACATCATTGCCAATGCGTCTTTTAAATCACGCCACGATGACGTTTATGTCCGCCCGTTCAGGGAATCGATGTTGCGCAACGGCATCGGCAAAGCGCTTTGAAAAAGCCGCGTCCGTGGTTTTCCCGATAAAGACACCCGGGCCCTGAAACTCACCTTCCGCCGTGCCCGCTGACTGAGCCGCTTTGTGAATCAGCAACTCGCCTTCGCCGCTGGCGGCGATAGCCTTACCGTGTTTGTACGCCTCTTTGACGAACAGCACTGCGTCAGCGTTGCTGCAAAGCGCTTCCGCACTCGCGCCGCCGGGGACATAGACTGCATCGAACAGAACGGAACTGACCGTTGCAAAACTGTGATCGACCTTGATAGAGCGACCCTCCGCGCTGCCAATCGCGCCGATCCGCGGAGCGACTAACTTAACGGTTGTACCGCCGGCCTCGAGTGTCTTGCGAAGAGTTTCAATGGCCTTGGCGTCGACGCCCTCCGCGGCAAGTACCGCGATCTTGCGCCCCGCGATTGATTCTTTTTGGGTATTCGCCATGCTAAGCGCTGCGTCAACTTTAGGCGTATCGGAGCGGGGTACATCTTCGGCGCCGGCGGGCGGCGGCGGCACGACCATGCCGAGTCCATCGGCTACCCGTTGTGCGAGTGCTTGATCGACTTGTGTCAATACCGATACCATGCGCTCGCGCACCGCCGCTACTTCGACTTTGCCCAGTTCAAAGCGGAAAGCAGCAACGATGTGTTCCTGTTCCCAGGTCGATTGGCTACGCCAGAACAGCGCTGCTTGCGAGAAATGGTCGGCGAAGGTTTCGCCGCGTACGCGTATTTTTTCTCCCTCCATTGGTTGCGGATAGGTTACGAAGCCACCCTGGCTCCACGGCCGCTGCATGGGGCAACCGCTACCCAGCGTGTTGGGCTCGTAACTAACGCGACCTCTGACGATGGTCTGACGCATGTGGCCGTCGCGCTGGTTATTGTCGACTGCGGCGATGGGTCGATTGATGGGAATTTCATGGAAATTAGGGCTGCCGAGACGAGAGAGCTGGGTATCGGTATAAGAGAACAGCCGACCTTGTAATAACGGATCGTTGCTGAAATCGATGCCCGGCACCAGATGGCCCGGATGGAACGCTACCTGCTCGGTCTCAGCAAAATAGTTGTCAGGATTGCGATTTAGCGTCATCTTGCCGATGATCTGCACTGGCACCATCGATTCAGGAATGAGTTTGGTCGCGTCGAGTAAATCAAAGTCGAACTTGTGTTCATCTTCCTCAGGCACTATTTGCACACCGAACTCGAACTCCGGATATTGGCCCTTGTCGATCGCCTCCCACAGGTCACGCCGATGAAAGTCGGTATCTTTGCCGGCGAGCTTGACCGCTTCGTCCCACACCAGGGAATGCACACCGAGCACGGGTTTCCAGTGAAATTTCACGAAGCACGATTTTCCCTTCTCGTCGACAAAACGGAAAGTGTGCACGCCGAAACCTTCCATCATCGCAAAGCTGCGCGGGATGGCGCGGTCAGACATTGCCCACATGATGGTATGCATCGATTCGGGCACCATCGAAATGAAATCCCAAAAGGTATCGTGAGCCGACGAGGCTTGCGGTATTTCGTTGTGCGGTTCCGGCTTGACTGAATGAATGAGGTCGGGAAACTTGATGGCATCCTGGATGAAGAAAACCGGGACATTGTTTCCCACCAGATCGAAATTGCCTTCGTCGGTGTAAAACCTGACGGCAAAGCCGCGCACGTCGCGCGCCGTGTCCGCCGAGCCGCGAAACCCAGCGACGGTCGAAAAGCGTACGAACACCGGCGTTTTTATCTTGGGGTTCTGAAGAAAGCCGGCCTTCGTGTACTTGTGCATCGACTCGTACACCTCGAAAGTGCCGTGCGCCGCGGCGCCCCTTGCATGCACGACGCGCTCAGGTATGCGCTCGTGGTCGAAGTGCATAATTTTTTCGCGCAAGATATGGTCTTCGAGCAGCGTCGGACCACGGGCGCCAGCGCGTAAAGAATTCTGGTTGTCGCTAATGCGCAAGCCCTGGTTAGTCGTCAATGTCTCGCCGGGTTGTTGCGCTAATACCGATGCCGCTTGTCGGGAGCGATTGGTGTCGGACTCAGATTCCGCAAGGCCGGTTAGATTCGATGGTGGAGACTTGGGCTCGTTTAGGGGCGCTTTAGCCATGCCAATTATCCTTTGTAAAAGTTATGCAGAGTTTCTGTTTTGGCCAGCGCACTCGATTCGCCCGAACGGGGGACACCGTATAGGCGGCAGCGTTTCGAA
>JANNMV010000458.1:0-3258 GCA_031398205.1 Pseudomonadota bacterium
CCGCACTCGGCCGTTTGCCTGCAATGCACGCGCCGCGACGATGGAATCGTTGAATATGCAAAACCCCTCACCGAAATCGCGAAACGCATGGTGCGTGCCGCCGGCGAGATTCACGCCGCAACCTTCATGCAACGCGACGAAGCACGCTTCCAACGTTGCGCCCGCGGAACGGCGCGAACGCTCGACCATGTCCGGCGTCCATGGAAAACCGATACGGCGCATCGCCTTCGCATCAAGCTCGCCCGATTGCACACGACGCACATAGTCCGCGCAATGGGCGCGCGCGAGTTCTGCGTCGCTCGCTGCGTGCGGCTCGTGCAACATGTCGGACCCAAGCCACGTCGCGCGCGTCACTCGCTCACGCAAATCGCCATACTTGCGCATGGGAAAGCGATGCCCTGGCGGCAAGGGCAAAACGTAGTGATCGGTGTAGAAAATTTTCACAACGACAATGATCTCATTGCGAGCGCAGCGAAGCAATCCGGCTTTTTAGGCCGTGAAATACGAGATTGCTTCGCTTCGCTCGCAATGACAGTATTAAATCGTAGGGTGGACCAGGCGAAGCGGATCCACCCCACGCTACTACCTACTATTTGATCATAAATATATCGTACTGAACGAAACTGTCACTTCCACCTTTGACGGCAATTTGTTTGCCAACCGCTTGCACTTCATTCAACCAAGTGTACTTCGGCGAGGCGGTTTGGAATGTCGGCGCCGTGATGAAATACTGTTCGTCGGCTTTGATGATTTCCTTACCCTCTTCAAACTTCTTGTCGGTGGTGGGATTGGTTTTGATGACGCCGTTGTATGTGACGTAGATATACTGATTGTCGTCCGTCAAAATGGTTAGTCGCACGTCGAGCCGTAATACACCACTCGGCATCAAAGCTAACCAATCCGCGGCTGGTTGAATAATTTTGCCTTTGATCTTCGGCCCTTCGACCGTCCCGCTCGGGACGTTGTAGATAAACAGATTGCCGTTAATCACTTGCGGCGCATCAAGCTTTGCCGTTAGCGTCATCAAATACTCGCTCTTGATGCTGGTGGTGGGGCCGGCCGCGAAACTTTGCATCCCACACAGAATCATAAATGTAGAAACTAACATCTCCCATGATTTGAACTTCATCGAACCCTCCAGAAAATTGATTGAGAAATAACATGAGTAGAGACTTTCTCTCTACTTGCGAAAGTTTATCATGTACGCGACGGAAAAAACCTACTTGGTCAAGTAGGATTGGAAGGAATTTCCGGAAAAATACACTGGCCGGAGAAGCAAGCAGGATGCGGCTTCCAGGGCATGCCACATCAGGTGGCGATTAGAAAGCGGCATTCAGACACTCAGCCGTAGGGCGGGTTCGACCCGCCATTTCAAGCGTGGTTCGTGGCGGGTGTGACCCGCCCTACAACTAACCGACCCACTTCCGCGCATTACGAAACAATCTTATCCACGCGCCATCCTCTTCCCATTCGCGTGGCCGCCAGGAATTTTGCAGCGCGCGGAATACTCGTTCGGGGTGCGGCATCATGATGGTGAAGCGGCCGTCGGCCGTGGTGAGGCCGGCGATACCTTGCGGCGAACCGTTGGGATTGGACGGAAAACTTTCGGTTACTGAGTCATAGTTGTCGATGAAGCGCAAACTTACGTGCTGATTTTCGCCGGCGAAACTCGCACGGCCTTCGCCATGGGAAACGACAATCGGCATGCGGCTGCCGGCCATGCCTTGCAACAGAATCGACGGCGAATCTTGCACTTCAACCATCACAAAGCGCGCTTCGTATTGCTCCGATAAATTGCGCGCGAAGTGCGGCCAGTGATCCGCACCGGGAATGATTTCGCGCAGGTTGCTCATCATTTGGCAGCCGTTGCAGACACCGAGCGCGAAGGTATCGTTGCGCTGGAAGAATGCTTCAAATTCCGCGCGCGCACGGGGATTGAACAAAATTGATTTCGCCCAGCCCTCACCGGCGCCCAGCACGTCACCGTAGGAAAATCCACCGCAAGCAGCAACGCCAACGAAATCTTTTAGGCGGGTGCGCGCGGCAATGATGTCGCTCATATGAACATCGACGGCTTGGAATCCAGCGCGATCGTATGCGGCGGCCATTTCCAGTTGCCCATTCACGCCTTGCTCGCGCAGAATGGCGATGCGCGGTTTTGCATTGCCGATAACAAATGGCGCCGCGATATCGTCGTTCACATCGTAGGTGAGATTGACGCGCAGGCCGGGATCGCCGGCGTCGAGGATTGCGACGAATTCCTGCTGCGCGCAATCGGGATTATCGCGCAGGCGCTGCAACTGAAAGCTGGTGTTAGACCACGCCGATTGCAAGGAAACACGCGGCTCTTCGAACACCGTGCCGTTGACGCCGTACATAATCAGCGCGTCGTCATTGTTAAGCGTCCCGATGACGTGAGCTTTGTTGGCGAGCATCGCCTCGTTCAGATAACGCATCACCGTGGGGCTATCTTCGCGCTTGATTTGCAACACGGCGCCGAGTTCTTCGTTGAACAGCAAATGCAACAAATGCACACGATCGTCGAAACTTTGCGATCCGTCGCCGAGCACATGCTCGTCGAAAAAACGATCCATCCACAAAGTCACACCGACGTGGCTGGCGAACATCATCTCGCAAACCGTCGCGAACAAGCCGCCATCGGAACGGTCGTGATAGGCGAGCAACAAACCATCTTGATTCAAACGTTGGATTGCTTGAAACAGCGCCTTCAACATGCGTGGATCATCGACATCCGGCGCAAGGCTGCCGACTTGGTTGTAAACCTGCAGTAACGCGGATCCGCCGAGGCGGCATTTATTAAAACCCAGGTCGATCAAAATCAATAGTGTGTCGCCGACGTCCCGGCGCAATTCCGGCGTTAACGTTTGGCGCACGTCGGAACAGGGAGCAAACGCCGATACCACCAATGAAAGCGGCGCGGTGACAGATTTGTTCTCGCCGGTTTTATCATCGCGCCACAGGGTTTTCATCGACAGCGAATCTTTGCCGACGGGAATGCTAATACCTAGCGCCGGACATAACGTCATCGCGACGGACTCGACCGTATCGAACAACGCGGCGTCTTCGCCGGGATGTCCCGCCGCCGCCATCCAGTTAGCGGAAAGTTTCACTTCGCCGATATCCCAAATCGGCGCAGCGGCGAGGTTGGTCAATGCTTCACCCACCGCCATGCGGCCCGAGGCGGGCGCGTCGATCAGTGCGATCGGTGTGCGCTCGCCCATCGCAAACGCCTCACCG
>JANNMV010000461.1:0-4502 GCA_031398205.1 Pseudomonadota bacterium
CGAACACTTAAAAAATGACGACGAAGCGTTTAACAACGGCACCGCCGAGGAAGTTACGCCGAAACGCGAACAGGATGGCCGAGTGATCGGCGCCGGCAAACGCGGTCCGATCAAGGAAAAATTGCAGACGGC
This sequence comes from Pseudomonadota bacterium, assembly GCA_031398205.1. GTDB lineage: Bacteria > Pseudomonadota > Gammaproteobacteria > Burkholderiales > JALYOK01 > JALYOK01. The sequence goes on from JANNMV010000461.1 coordinate 133, forward strand.
ATTTTTTGATATCGTCAACGGCCGCTCAGAAAAATACAACGATTGGCTTGCTTACGTGTAGTGACGCAAGCAAAACCCTCAGAACTCAATCACCGTTTCGTCGACGTGGAGGCGGCGGATCTGCCGTTGCATTGTCCGCTGCCGTCGATGAAGTTATGGAACACCCATCCACGGGTGTTTTTGTCCATTGAATCGACCGGTGAGGCGCTTTGCCCTTATTGTGGGACACGCTACAAGCTCGAACGCAGAGCATAGCTTTATGATGGGTTGTTGCTGTAGTCGATCACTCTGAGGAATGGCCCTTTTCCTTTCGAGTGACATTCGTCCAACCCGAGGACTGTTGCCTCCTTCCGGATGACAAATAAACCGATCACTCGCATCCTAATCGTCGCGCCGTCCTGGATCGGCGATACGGTTTTTGCCCAACCGCTATTTCACCTTTTGCATCGGTATCACCAAGGCTTAACGCTCGATGTACTCGCGTCGCCCTATTTGCGGCCGGTACTCGAACACATGCCGCAGGTACATTCTATTATCGACAATCCGTTTGCTCACAGTGAATTGCGTTTCGGCGACCGGCGTCGACTTGGCATAACATTGCGCAGTCAGAAATATGACCAAGCGATTGTGTTGCCTAACTCGCTAAAATCCGCCTTGGTTCCTTTCCTGGCGAAGATTCCGCTGCGCACGGGCTACGTCGGTGAGATGCGTTTTGGGCTATTGAATGATGCGCGCCGCCTTGATGAAAGCACCCTGCGAACCATGGTCGACCGTTATGCTTTTTTAGCGGAACCTCCTGGCACGACACTTACCCGGCCGATACCTCGGCCCACGCTTCAAGTGGCGCCGGAAGAATTGGATGCCGTTCTAAAAAAATTTGGACTCGATACTCATCGGCCCGTCACGATATTCTGCCCCGGCGCTGAATATGGCCCCGCCCGGCGCTGGCCGACCGAACACTACGGCATGCTCGCGAAATCGATTGTGGGTGAAGGTAAACAAGTCTGGTTGCTCGGTTCCTCGAAGGATCGCGAGATCGCCGATGCAGTGCAACTAGCCAGCGGCGGCCTATGTCGAAATTTAGCCGGTGAGACTAATTTGTCGGAAGCGATTCGCTTGCTAGCCGCGGCGAGCTTGGTGGTGAGTAACGATACCGGGTTGTTGCACGTGGCTTCGGCTTTGAACCGCCCGGTGGTCGCGCTGTACGGTTCCACCGCGCCAGGTTTAGCGCCGCCTTATTCCGACCGGTCGGTGAGCGTTAGTTTGAATTTGCCCTGCAGTCCGTGCCGCGAGCGGGTTTGCCCGCTCGGCCACTTCAACTGCATGAATCAAATGACGCCCGAGCGAGTCGCACGCGCAATCACTTCAATGTGACCACACGCGTCCAGCCGTAGGGGTCGGGGGCACGCCCGTATTGAATATCCGTTAAGGCTTTGTACAGCGCTTTGGAGGCCGGCGCCGTCGCGCAATTCGCCACCTCGTAATCGCGATCTTTATAAGCGAGCGTGCCAATCGGAACGACAACCGCTGCCGTACCCATGGCAAATACTTCGGTAATCTTGCCGCTGGCGACGTCGCGCAATACTTCGTCGACGTCCAGTCGCTCCTCACTGACGCTGTAACCCAGGTCGGGCGCCAGCCGCAGGATGGAATCACGGGTGATGCCCGGCAGGATGCTACCGGACAGCGCCGGCGTACGAATGTGTTTGCCCTCATAGACAAAGCCGATATTCATCGCGCCGACTTCTTCGATGTAGCGTCGCTCCAGCGCGTCGAGCCACAGCACCTGCTGGTAGCCCTGCGCGCGCGCCTGCTCGATGGCATGCAGGCTGATGGCGTAGTTGGCAGTGGTTTTCGCTTCGCCCGTGCCGCCACGTACCGCGCGGACGTATTCGTGGGAGATCAGCACGCGCACCGGCTTGGCGCCGCTCGGAAAATATGGGCCAGCCGGACTTAAGATAATGTAATGCAGGAAATTCTTGCTCGCTCGAACCTCAAGGGTAGGATCGGTTGCGATCATCACCGGTCGGATATACAGCGCAGATCCGGGCTGGCGGGGCATCCACGATTGTTCCAGTTTGACGAGTTCGCTAATGGCGTGAACATGAAATTCCGGATCGACCGTCGGCATCGATAAGCGCGCCGCGGAACGATTGAAACGCGCCGCGTTTTGCTCGACACGAAAAAGATTGAATTGGCCATCGGGGCGCGGGTACGCCTTCGTCCCCTCGAAAATCGCTTGACCGCAATGGAATACCTGACCTGCCGGATCGATGGCGATCGGCTGGTAGGGACCGATTGCGGCATCATGCCAACCCTGCTCCGGTGAAAAGTGCTGCGTGAACATGCGGTGGGTGAAATGGCGGCCAAATCCCAAGGTTTCGGGAAGGGGCGCGGGTGCACTCACCGACAGGGCATGGATAGAAATGAGCGGTGCGTTCATGAGTGATGTTTTTTGGATCTAAAGCGAAAGCGTACTTGAAAACCGCAGCGTTGTCATTTAGACGGATGCGTTGCAAGAAAGCCAACACCTGGGCTACCGTGGCGCTGCGCCGCAATTTACTTCTGACTAACTTCGCGTTTACCGACGACTTCGAACTCGATTCTATGCCAGCCGTCGCCCGAACGCAGAACAGCATTGAGTTGCACGACGTAGCGCACATTGCGCGCGCTCATCAGAATACGTTTTTTGCTTGCGTACAATGCCCCGTCGATGACCAGGCTATCACGGCGTCCGGCTTGCTTATCGCCCGGAATGAATAAGCCCCAGGAGGAGCGGCTTGTTTCGGCGCTCGACGCCGCGACATCCTCGTTGACGATGACGATCACCGGTGCATGCGCAAAAATTTCCACGCCGGCAATGCTTTCGTCCGGGGATTTTCTATTCTGCAAACGCGCGACGACACCGACAACCCAACGTTCGCTACGTCGACGTTTCAAACCAACCAGGGCGCCTAGCTTGAGGTTACGATATTCAGTGCTCGGGAACGATACGCCGTAGCCATTGACGCTTTCGTCGGTTAGTTGCCATTGCTCCACTGCGGGAATCGGCTGGGTCGCGTCCAGTGGGCGCGATCGCAATTTGGCGCGGGTACGTTCAGTAATGAAGCCGTATACCTGCAAATCCATTTCCTCATCGCGTGACAGCCCGCGATTCAGATCGATTGGCCCATGCGCTTTTTCGTAGTCCTGGCGCGCGCATTCGCATAGCCCGTTCAGACCGCGAACCGCCTGGACCGTTTCATGATTGATCGAGACGCGCTTGTCATTGCGCTGGTTTCGGGCAACCTCTTCCGGCGACCAAAGCAATGACAAGCGATCGAGTAGTGATAAATACTCCGCGATCGGTTGTTTCGCGATGAATCCTAGACCAAATTGGATTTCACCTTCCCTTAGCCGATCTTTCGCGCGGGCGATTTCAATCGCCAGAAAATCGGTTTGCAGATAACGATTGTCTTCGTTGGTTTTCGTTGCGTGGGCGCGGCGAGCACCGGTGGCGATGTTGAGATTGGTTGCGTAGAAATGTTTTTCCGGAACATAGCGGTGCTCAGGCGATCCGTGAACACTCCAAGACGTCAGCCAATGATCGGATGTCTCGATCTGGGTTGGCGAGAAATTGCCACCGCTTAAGGTGTCCAACATCACGGCGCGAATATAAAGCGCGCCAGGCGTGCTGGATATTTCGTAGGGCCGCGCGTAGAGCGCGAGCTTGGTGGCGAGCAATCCATCCAACTCGGCAAACTGATAGACACTATGGGCGGTGATCCATACGTCTTCGTCCACAACGTGTTGATGAAAGAAATGCCACTTGGCGCGATTGCCTAGACTATACAGCGCACGACCCATCACCAGTGCCATGAAATTTGCAATCTGCTTCGTGCTCGTGCGGGTTTCGTGATAGGTGCGAACAAAGCGCGCATACGCACCGGCGAGCTCGCCGTAGATCGTTTCCATATCGCGGCACAACGCGCTAGTCATCGCGCCATCGGTACTGGGATTTTTCAGGAAGTGACGCAAGATATCGACCAAAACCGGTTGGCAGCCTTCGTCCAAGTGCAGCAGGGTATTGACGCCATCCACGGTCAGCAACTCGGGCGAGTGGGCGAACGTGCCCATTACGTGCAAGATGTGGGCGCGCGCAGCATCTAAATTGTCGCGTGGCAGCGTTTCAAGCCAAGCGTTGGCTCGATCTAGATTCTGCAGCGGCGGGCTGGTGTATTGACCCACCTGATCAGTCGGAGCAACCATATTCGTTCTCAGGGCGTCGATTGGTTAAGTGTTACGAAACGGCGCACGCGTAATCGTCTTGTTGTCGCCAACTCGTCATGCTACTTACATTCTTTCGTGATCCGTTGTTCCAATTTTTCTTT
>JANNMV010000477.1:0-1775 GCA_031398205.1 Pseudomonadota bacterium
TCTGGATGCTGCTGCCCCTGGGCGCGGCCCTTGCAGGCTTATTCGGCGTGCTGCTCGGCGCGCCGACACTGAAGTTGCGCGGCGATTATCTTGCCATCGTCACGCTGGGCTTCGGCGAAATCGTGCGTATTTTCATGAACAACCTCGATCGGCCAATCAATATCACCAATGGGCCACAGGGAATTAATCTGGTCGATCCGATCCGCTTCGGTGAATTTTCTCTGGCGCGAAAACATGAAGTCTTCGGCGTTACAGTTACCGACTTGCATCAGTATTACTACTTGTTTTTATTGCTGACGCTGGCGGTCATTTTCATCTGCATGCGCTTGCAGGACTCGCGCATCGGCCGCGCCTGGGTGGCGATCCGCGAAGACGAAATCGCAGCGGAAGCCATGGGCATCAACACGCGCAACGTCAAACTTCTCGCCTTCGCCATGGGCGCGACGTTCGGCGGCGTCGCCGGCGGATTGTTTGCGAGTATGCAAGCCTTCGTCAGTCCGGAGAGTTTCAACTTGAACGAATCCATTATTATTTTGTGCATGGTCGTGTTGGGCGGCATGGGACATATTCCCGGCGTGGTGCTCGGCGCGATTCTGCTGACGGCGTTGCCGGAGGCGCTGCGCTATTCCAGCGGCGTGCAGGAAATGCTCTTCAGCCGCGTGTACATCGATCCGGCGAATTTGCGCATGTTGTTGTTCGGCGTGGTATTGGTAGCCATGATGTTGTTCCGCCCCGAAGGCCTGTGGCCGTCGCCGCAACGGCGGCGCGAACTCACGGAGCGGGACGAGCAGAAATGATCCTCTCGATGCGCGGTGTCTCGAAGCGTTTCGGCGGACTACAGGCGTTGTCGGACGTGTCACTCACCATCGAACGCGGCGACATCTACGGCGTGATCGGTCCCAATGGCGCAGGCAAGACGACACTGTTCAATGTGCTCACGGGGCTCTATCAGCCCGATGAGGGCGAGTTCGATTTCGATGGCGAACCGCTGCGCGTCGAAAAACCCCATCAAGTGGCGGCGCGTGGCATCGCGCGCACGTTTCAAAACATCCGGTTGTTTCACAATATGACCGCGCTGGAAAACGTCATGGTCGGGCGGCACGTGCGCACCCGCGCCGGTGTGTTCGGCGCGATCCTGCGCGGCGCGAAAACGCGCGCGGAGGAAGCGAGTATTGAAACGCGCGCTTTGCAACTGTTAGAGTACGTCGGTCTGAAACATCGCCGCGATTTTCTCGCGAAAAATTTACCCTACGGCGATCAGCGTCGCTTGGAAATCGCCCGCGCCATGGCTACCGATCCTTTGCTGCTCGCGCTCGACGAACCGGCGGCCGGCATGAATGCCACGGAGACGGCCGCACTGAAAACGTTGCTGGAAAAAATCCAGGCAGATGGCATGACCATCTTGTTAATTGAACACGATGTGAAATTGGTGATGGGCCTGTGCAAGCGTATCGCCGTGTTGGACTACGGCAAAAAAATCGCCGAAGGATTGCCGCATGAAGTGCAACGCGATCCGAAAGTGATTGAAGCCTATCTCGGAACCGCCCATTGAGCCTGCTCGAAGTCAGCGGACTGAAAGTCGCGTATGGCGGCATACAAGCGGTGAAGGGTATCGATCTTCGCATCGAAGCCGGTGAATTAGTCGCATTGATCGGCGCCAATGGCGCGGGCAAGAGCAGCACTCTGAAAACCTTGGCCGGCATGCATCAACCGGCGGGTGGCAGCGTCACCTACAACGGCGAGCGCATCGACGGCGTCGCATCGCATGTCTTGAT
>JANNMV010000483.1:0-2045 GCA_031398205.1 Pseudomonadota bacterium
CTCGGCGTACTTGCCACTGGCTTTCAACACTCCCGCCAAGGTGTTCAACCGATTCACCACAACTGGATGATCTCTTGGGGTCAATCGTTTCTGCATCGCCAGAGCCTCTCTTGCGAGGGCCAACAACGTACTCTGTGGCAAGCCGAGCTCCGCCAGCACGTTAGCAAAGCCGAAGCCGTGGATCAATCCGAACGCGAAGGCGACCATCCAGCGGCGGCCATGAAAAATCGGGAACACGTTGTTCAACGCCGCGACAATGACCGATGTGGCGATAGCCGACTCGGCGATCCAAGTCGGAATGTTGACAATTTGCAACGCCGCCAGACTGAGCGTAATTGAGTGGGCGACGGTGAAGGCCGTCACGACTTTCAGAACTTCAATGAACGCCGCCTTAAAGCTGTCGGCGGATTTCCACTTGTCGATATTCCACACCAACACCGCCGGCAATAGCAGGGAAAGCAAAAACAAAATGTGATCGAAGCCTTTCCAAATATGCCAAATGCCCTCGATCAAATAATCGACGAATTGTTTCCACTTCGACGGCTTGGCAAGTTGAAATTTTTGTTTACGATCGGTGTCGCTGAAAATTGCACTGCGCGCCTTGCCGTCGCTCTGTAAATTGAGCAAACCCTTGTGCTCTTTATCGAGATCGAAGAACAGGGAGTAGTCGACCTCAAGAAACTCTGGCGCCTTGGGACAATCGGCGCTGAAATAAATCACCGCATAAGTACCGTCGCTGTGATTGTCGATCTTGTGATCGGTGATCTTCGTCGGACAGGGCGCACCGTCCGCAACCAATTTCAGGTGGGTGAACGCATAAGCGACAATTTCCGCGTGTTTTGCTTTTACCTCGCCCCACTCGACGTTTCCATCGAGATTGCCGTCCAAACCCAGCGCGTAATCCAAGTCGCGCAGCGCGATGTCCCATTGCCCTTGCAACTGCGGCTTGTCGCCATGGATGGTGAGATAGCTGTCACTCGGTTTGTGGGCGTGCGCCAGCAGCGCAAACCATACCAAGCCAAATACAACGGCGATGCGATAAATCAACATGGAAATCTAAGAGTGATCATGGGTTGGCGGAAATTATACGTGATGGTTCCGCGCGCGCGAAACGACCGAAATGCAACAGCACCGTGGGCAGGATGAGTAAGTTGAGTATCGTGGAAGTGGTGAGTCCGCCGACGATAATCGCCGCCATGGGGCCCTCAATCTCGCGCCCCGGCTCGCCGCTACCGAGCGCCAGCGGCATTAATCCCAGCGCGGTAACCAGCGCCGTCATCAGGATCGAGGGTAAGCGCTCAGCCGCGCCGAGCTTGGCTGTTTCGATGTTCCACGGACGCTGCTCGACTTCCACCAAGTGCTGATAGTGCGACACCAACATTATGGAATTGCGCAAGGTAATGCCGAATAGCGTGACAAATCCCACCAGCGAACCGAGCGATAACCAACCGCCGCTGAACATCACCGCGAGCACGCCGCCAAACAGGGCAAATGGTAAATTCAAAAACGTAATGACGAGATTGCGCAAACTGCCAAACGCGAGGTACAACAAAATGAAAATGCCGACGCCGGCAAGCGCCGAATGCAGAATTAATTCCTCGCGCGCCGCAGCCTGCGCGCCCGCCGCGCCGGTGACGGAAAAATAATTCCCCGGCGCGAAACGAACTTGGCTATTTATTTTTGCCCGCGCCTCGTCGACGAAATCCTCAACATCGCGATTGTTGACGTTGCAAGTAATGGTCTGCAGACGTTTGCCTTGATCGTGAAGAATTTTGTAACGGCCCGTCACCTGCTGAATATCCGCTATCTCTTTTAAAGAGATTAATTTCCCACGCGGCGTGCGCAATGGTAGTTGTCCCGCTTGACTCAAATCCCGTTTGAACTCCTCCGCCAACGTCACGGCAATGCCGATGACTTCGTTGCCTTGATACACCTGGCCAACGGGCAAGCCTTCGTACACCGTTTGAATGGTTTCCAGCACGTCCGCCGGCAGCAATCCCCACAAGCGCAATTTGTCGTGACGCAAGCGAATCGACAATTGCGGC
>JANNMV010000575.1:0-2089 GCA_031398205.1 Pseudomonadota bacterium
ATCGGTTTCCTTCCCCACGCGTTGGCGGGTAGCGACATCGCGACGGAAACGCCGATCATCATCGACCACCAAGGCGAAGCGCTTAGCCACGACGATGTGCTGGTCAATTTGCGTAACGAGTGGCCGCCCTTTTTCAGCCGCTTCCAACGGCTGATCGAAGTGGTGAGCGTAGATGAAAACGATCGCCTCGCGGCGCGGGAGCGCTATAGCTTCTATCGCGATCGCGGCTATCCTATCAAATCCCATAACTTGGGTAACTAACTTGGCCACAAAAAAAGAAACCCAAGAGGCGCTGCTGCAAAAAGTCGATACTCTTCTCAAACGCCACCGCACCGGCGCGCTGGGTTTGAACGAACGCGCCACGCTGGACGCACCGCTCTTGACCGACGTTGTCGACGATGAAATGCCCGCGCCACACAAACCTGCCACCACCAACACGCGCTCAGGCGACAAAGCGCTGCACGGCCTCGCCGCCGACATCTACGAACGCGTATTGGAAAAGCTCGAAGACAAAATTGCCGCGCAATTCGAGCGCCGCCTCGCAAGCCAAATCGAACGTGCCGTTCGCACCGCGCTGCAACAGGTCGGCACGGATTTGAAAGGCGATTTGATGAATAGCGTCGGCGATGTCATTGCCGAGGCCCTGGCGGAAAAACTCAATCACAGCGCCGGGCGCAAGAACAACCCCTAGTGTCATTCCCGCGAAGGCGCGAATCCATTTGGCGCCACCCGAGACTGCAAGACGCTCAAATTACGCCGAAACTTCGATAAAACCGGTAACACTTCGATTCGATGCCACATGGATTCCCCGCCTTCGCGGGAATGACAATAATCTCGGCCTTGCAGCTTTAACACGCCGCCTGTAGGGCCAGTGCCAGCGCGGTCTCCAGCCTATGCATCGCCACGATCCAATAGCCGTGCGCCTCCTGGCAATGCCTCTGCTTGCAAATCCCGATAAGCAGCATTGCCATCCGCTATAATCTTTTTTTAATCGCATCATCCACATCACACTATGTCCGAACTCGCCAAAAGCTTTGATCCCAAGGCCATCGAAGCCCACTGGTATCCGCACTGGGAATCCCGCGGTTATTTCAATGCTGGTTTTAAACTCGACGCCGAATCGTTTTGCATCCAATTACCGCCGCCCAATGTCACCGGCACGCTGCATATGGGCCATGCGTTTAATCAGACAATCATGGACGCGCTGACGCGTTACCACCGCATGCGCGGCGCGAACACCTTGTGGCTGCCGGGCACCGACCACGCCGGCATCGCGACGCAGATCGTTGTCGAGCGACAACTCGAAGCGCAAGGCATCAAACGCCACGATCTCGGCCGCGACAAGTTCATCGAAAAAGTGTGGGAGTGGAAGCAATTTTCCGGCTCCACCATCACCAGCCAGATGCGTCGCCTCGGCGCCTCGACCGATTGGTCGCTGGAATATTTCACCATGGACGACAAGCTTTCGAAAGTGGTGACCGAAGTATTCGTGAGATTGTTTGAAGACGGCTTGATTTATCGCGGCAAGCGCTTGGTGAATTGGGATCCGAAACTCAAAACTGCCGTGTCGGACTTGGAAGTCGTGAGTGAGGAAGAAGACGGCCATCTTTGGCATATTCTTTATCCCTTCGTCGATGGAGCACAGGGCGAATTGCGCGGCCTCACCGTCGCCACCACGCGCCCGGAAACGATGTTGGGCGACGTGGCCGTGATGGTTCACCCGGACGACGAACGCTACAAACATCTCATCGGAAAGCACGTGACGCTGCCCCTGACTGATCGCACTATTCCCATCATTGCCGACGATTACGTTGATCGCGCGTTCGGCACCGGCTGCGTCAAGGTCACACCCGCTCACGACTTCAACGACTACGCCGTCGGCCAGCGTCACAGTTTGCCCTTGATCGATATCCTTACACTCGATGCAATCATCAACGACAACGCGCCGCCAGCCTATCGCGGCCTCGATCGCTTCGACGCGCGTAAAAAAGTCGTCGCCGATTTGGGTGCGCAAAACCTGCTCGTCAAAGTCGATAAACACAAACTCAAAGTCCCACGTGGTGATCGCACCGGCACGGTGATTGAGCCG
>JANNMV010000618.1:0-2930 GCA_031398205.1 Pseudomonadota bacterium
CTAGGGAATCGATAAACGCGACAAAATGCTTTGCCGACGTACCGCCGACGCCGCTAACCCGCGCATCAGCGTTCTGGTAAGAAAGTTCCATGACGTTCTCCTCTCAGGCGACATTGCCTGCCAAGAAGAATGCCAATGTCCCGCGCGAAAGCGACCGAGCCGTGACAAATCAGCCTGTCACGCAATTACGGGACATAGTCCGACGCGGGAGATAGTCAAGTCTATGGACTTCGGGACATAGGCTTGAAAGCACGGTCCGATATCTTGGCATCGAAGTCGACGATGCACTAGAAGTTTCGGAGCAAACAGAAATCTAGTTGGCAAAACTTGGCGGCGCCCACGGCAAATTGGTCGCCGCCTTTTCCATACAAATCGGCTGTTCGCGGTTTAGGTTGCTTCCGGGGAAGTGCTCACTGGCGCGAACTGTAGCTTGCCTATTTGTACTTTATGTAGTACAGTTTGTTTGAAGGACACGCATGGTGCCAACACTACCACACATACCACTTTCGTTTTACCGTTCGCCATCTGGCCGCGAGCCGGTACGCGAATGGTTAAAAGCGTTGCCCATTGCAGATCGCAGAGCAGTCGGGTTGGACTTGATGCGTGTGCAATTTCGTTGGCCGGTGGGCATGCCATTATGCCGCGCATTAGGCGATGGGCTTTGGGAAGTGCGCTCGAATTTGCCGAGCAAGCGGATTGCGCGTGTCATTTTCTGTTTCGCGGAAGAGGAATTGGTGGCGCTACATGCGTTTATTAAGAAAACGCAGAAGACGCCGGCGGCGGACCTCGCCATTGCTCGAGAGCGTATGAAGGAGATTTTGCAATGACCAAACGTAAGTCCAAAAATCCACGAATCGGATCAAGCTTGGATGATTTCATGAAAGAAGAAGGATTCTTTGAAGAAGCCAGTACGCAGGCGATCAAAGAAGTCATCGCCTGGCAGCTCGCCGAGGAGATGAAAGAAAAAGGCATCACTAAAGTCCGCATGGCCGAGATGATGAAAACCAGCCGCAATCAACTCGATCGTGTCCTCAATCCAACCGATGGCAACGTGACGTTGGAAACACTGCAACGGGCTGCGCAGGTTTTAGGCCGTAAGGTTCATTTGGAGCTGGTTTAGATACGCAAACGTTTGGCCGGATAATTCGACCGATGAGAAAACGCCATTTAGTGCGGTTTCCTCTTCAAACGAGACCCCGCAACGGATGGCGGGAATATGTCGACGTTTTTTTGTGCCGCTAGGTCAGTTAACGGAGTGGACTTGACCTTGCGTTGTGCGCCGCATTAGTCGGAAACGGGTCGCTGGACGAATTCGCGAGTTTTTGAGTGCGCCTCGAACTGAACATTTAAACGTTGACGCCTCGACCAACTGTGTAGCGTTGCAGGTGCACAGTTCGATTTTCAAAGTTGCTGCAACGCCACTGCTGGAACTGGCCTATACGCCGAATAGTTAACCCTCGGATTGGCAACTGGGCTTCGATGGCAACCAAACGGACACCCCTCAGACCGGTATCAGCCCCCTGCCTTTTCCAGTAAAGCCAACCCGCGCTCAGTCTTCCCATATCCGCGCTTTGCACGCAGTCGAAACCGTGTTTCCGAATCGAACTCGGCCAACATCAGCGTCGTCATCTCGTCTATCAGACGATTAAGTGGTGTGCCGCGACTTTTGGCCAGCGCCTTGAGTCGCCGGTGCTTTTCGTCGGGTAAGCGAACAGTCAGTGCTGTCATGTCATATCTCTTTCAAGAAGGTTCCGGGAGACGCGATACGCAACTGAGGAAAACGCAACTGCATGTTCCTCAGATGCCGTAGATTTCGCGTCACGATGAAATCCGCCCCACCGGCCACTGCAAGCTCGACCAGGTGGTTGTCTGCCTCGTCCGGCAAATTCGGTCGCCACAAGTAATAAACACGCGTCCATTCGCAACAGGCAAATAATACGTCGAGCAATTCGTCTCGCTCAACTCGGCTCAGCTTGCATTTTTTAAACAAGTCATCGCGTCCGAAAACATCCTCGTATTCGATAAACAGTGCATTCCCCATCAAGGGCACACATCGCCCCTTCAGGCAGGCTGCAACTACGGCATTTGCCGTTCCCGTACCAAGACCGGCTCCAAGCAATACATTGGTATCGACAACGATCCTCATTATAAAATGGTAGCACTTCTGCCACCATATTTAAAGTCGCGTCACGTCGAACGGCAGCAATTTAGCACCTTGTTGGACACGAAGGTCCCCTTCGGGCAAATTTACAATGCAGCCGAGAAGGTCAGCTGCATTCCCGACATTCAAAGGGCTTACCTTGACCGACCGCAACGGGTCATTCCAGTCAACCGCGAAACAAATAGAATATAGCGTTTACGCGCAGCAGAAATTGTGCGCATGCTCCCGCAATAGTTTATCGAGACGACCGGAACGCGCCGACGCGAAATAAAAAGCCCGCAAACCTTGCGGCCTGCGGGCTTAGTCTAGTATCATGACACATTAATTACGATATATAGTGTTTTGCCAATTTAGCATCGGCATCCTGCCGAGTGAAAGACCACGCGATGCCTCGCTGGTTCGCGTTGCGGTGCGACTGCCATGCGTCTACCTCGCTCACGATTGCATCACGGTTCGGCAACCGCCGATCAAGGCACTGACGATCCAGAATGCCGATTTCTATTTCAGCCATGTTCAGCCAACTGGCGTGTTTCGGGGTGTAGTGAAAGACGACGCGACGCAGAAGCGCCTTCGCCGACTTGACGCCCAGCACGTCTTCAAAGCACTTGCGAAAATGGGTACGGGGTGGCCTAGCAGTTTGTTGAAATTCGATATTTATCTCCACCTATCGCATAAAAGAACTGTTTTTGGGGTAGGCAAAATATCGGAAATACAAAACAAATCGTTTGTAGCGCATTCTGAGCGGTCACTATTTTTCCCCGAAGCCAAA
>JANNMV010000626.1:0-2164 GCA_031398205.1 Pseudomonadota bacterium
GTAGGGAACAAAACCCTGCAACGGCCAATCGGAAACTCAAAGCCGCGCAACCACTAGTCAGCGTAAAAAACCCCTCAATTGGATCGCACTAAAATCGCGGCGAACTTTACCGTGATTGACAAAGCAATATGTTCATTTGAAATGCCCAATGAATTTGCGTGCCTAAGGGCAAGCGCGAATGACCTGCGGCGCAACTTGGCGCCAACCGCCGCGACGCAAAGTAATTGCGTTCCAAGGGTAATTTCGATAAAGTAAGGAATCCTTACTTTAGCGAAACTAGCATGTTAGCGAAAATCACTTCCAAAAATCAACTCACGTTGCCGAAGGCGATCGTGAAAGAATTTCCCGGCACAGACTATTTCGATATTCAGATGGAGGCAGGGCGTATTGTTCTCACGCCGCTGCGAGTGCAAAAGTTAGAACCCATCTGGAAAAAAATCGAAGCGTTGGGTATTACCGAAAAAGACATCGAAGACGCGGTGCAATGGGCGCGCGGGCGACGTAAGTGATCGAGCCCGTTCGCGTCGTAATCGACACAAACGTAGTTCTTTCTGCGATTGTCTTCCGTACCGGCCGGCTCGCCTGGATACGCCAAGCGCTTGGACCTAGCCTTACGCCGGTTGTTTCCACTGAAACCTTAGCGGAACTTGTCCGCGTTCTAGCCTACCCAAAACTGGGATTGAGTATCGAGCAACAAAAAACCGCGCTAATCTTTTACATGGAATACGCGGAAACCTGCGCGGAACCTCGTACTCGAATTAAACTACCCAAATGCCGCGACCCGAAAGACGAAATGTTTTTGCGCTTAGCTTACGCTGCAAAAGTAGATGCAATCGTAACGGGTGGCGACGATTTGCTCGTGCTGGCCGGCGAGTCACGGATTCCGATTTTGTCGCCGAGCGAGTTGGCGGCGCGCATCAAAAAGTGATCTGGGCGCATGCATTGATTCGTGACAACTGTGGCGCGTCGTATTTAATGGGAACCTAAAATGCATCACTCGTCGTTGCCTGTAGCTCGCAACCCGGCTACCTCGCGGTGGTGGTAAAACCATTTGAGGCACCGGCCTGAGAATAGCTTGGATACTAACTCTTCAAGCATGCCCTGCCACGAAGCAAGCTGCATGCGGCTCCTGGCCTAGCTCAAGAAAAAATGTAGGTTGGGTTGAGGAACGAAACCCAACAGGTCTACTTTGAAGAAGCGATGTTGGGTTTCGTTCCTCAACCCAACCTACCGGGTTCGATCTCGTCCATCGGTGGAAGATGGCGCGGTAGCTCCATCGCGTCATGAAGCACTCGCAGGATCTCGATCGCCTCGCGTCTTGCGTCGTCTTGGCCGACGCGAAACAACAGTATATGAGCCAGAGCCGGACCTTCAGGACTGTCGCCGGATAGCGGCCGTCCAGCTAACAAATCACCCATATATTGCCATTAACCATCCGCCTTACTATAATGTGGATTGTAAGGACAAAAGGAGGTTGCAATGTCAAACGAAGCCACTCTTACTAGTAAGGGTCAAACAACGATCCCCAAGGAAATTCGGGATAGTCTTTCCATGAAGGCCGGAGACCGGATGACGTTCACGTTGATGCCGGATGCCACCGTAGTCATGCGGGTAAAGACCAAGAGTGTCACCGAACTGGCTGGCGTGTTACACAAGAAGGGTCGCAAGCCCATTCCGGTTGAGCAATTGTCGCGGTGATGCTGGGGGTCGATACCAATGTCCTCGTTCGCTTTCTGGTGCGGGATGACGAAGCTCAGTTTGAGAAGGCACGAAAGCTGATCAAGCGTGAAGTCGCGGCAGGGCGCCGCGTTTTCTTAAGCCAGTTGGTTCTCCTTGAAACCGAATGGGTGCTGCGTAGCCGATATAGCCTGCCAAAGAATCTTATCATTCAAGCCATCTCGGGCTTGCTTGAAGCGACTGATGTTCGATTCGAGGATGAACCGGCCATCGAGGAGGCGCTTTTCATCTGGAAGGATACGACGGCCGATTTCGCTGATTGTCTGATCGGCGCCCAAAACCGACGGCTTGGATGTCGAGCGACGGCGACCTTCGATGTGAAGGCTTCCAAGTTGCCGGGGTTTATAGCTGCCTGACGAAAATCGGCGAAGCGTGGTCACATCGCGTTTGCTTGAGGCGTTCCTCGCCTGCCCCGTCAAGTGCCATC
>JANNMV010000654.1:0-10622 GCA_031398205.1 Pseudomonadota bacterium
CAGATCCAAATCGACGCCGATCCGCAGTTGATGGCGGCGCGCGGCGTGACCATGACCGATATTAATTCAGCGCTCACTGCGCAGAACGCCAACCTTCCAACCGGCATGGTGAAAATCGGTGAGCGCGATTACATCGTCGGCATCAACAGCAATCCAACCAGTATCGACGAACTGAACGACATTCCCATCAAACAACAGGGCAACGGCACCTGGATATTGTTGCGCGACGTCGCCAATGTGCGTGACGGCTTTGGTGTACAGACCAATATCGTGCGCGACGAGGGCCGTCGCTCGGCCTTGCTCACCATCCTCAAGGCTGGCTCGTCGTCTACGTTAGACGTTGTCGAAGGCATCAAAAAGGCCCTGGTGGGTGTGCGCGCAGCAACGCCGGACATGGAGTTCAAAGAACTGTTCGACCAATCGGTGTTTGTGAAAGCCGCCATCAATAGCGTGTTGGTGGAAGGCTTGATCGCCGCGTGTTTGACGGCGTTGATGATCTTGCTGTTCCTCGGCAGTTGGCGCAGCACCATCATCGTCGCCGTTTCGATTCCGCTATCGATTCTTTCATCGCTGTGTGTCATGTATTTGACCGGTGAAACGCTCAACATCATGACGTTGGGCGGCTTGGCGTTGGCCGTGGGGATTCTGGTGGATGACGCTACCGTTGCAGTGGAAAACATTCATCGCTACATCGAAATGGGGCATCCGCTTGAGGACGCCATAATCGAAGGCTCGCAGCAGATCGCGGTGCCCGCATTCGTTTCGACCTTGGCTATTTGTATCGTGTTCGTGTCAGTCATCTTCTTGACCGGGCCGGCGAAGTTTTTGTTTACGCCGATGGCGCTGGTGGTCGCTTACGCCATGCTGGCGTCCTATGTGTTGTCGCGCACCTTGGTGCCGGTGATGGTGAAATACCTGCTTCCCAAGGAAGCAGCGGAGCACGGTCAACCGGTGCGCGCAACGCTTAATCCGCTGGCGCGGTTTCATCGCGGTTTCGAGCGCTCATTCGAAGGCTTTCGCAAAGGTTACGTGGGCGTGTTGAATTGGGGTTTGTTCCATCGCATGGCGATATTTTTGGTGTTCGGCGCGGTGGGCGTCGTCAGCCTGGCGGTGTTGCCGTTCGTCGGCCAGGACTTTTTCCCGCTGGTCGACGCCGGGCAAATTCGTATGCACGTCACGGTGCCTGCGGGGACGCGTTTGGAGGAGTCCGAATTAATTTTCGGAAAAGTTGAAAATGTTATTCGCGAAATTATTCCCGAGGAAGACCGCAGGCAAATTCTCGACAATATCGGCCTGCCGCAGCCGATTAACATGGCGTTTACCGACACACCGACCATCAGTTCGGCCGACGGCGAGATCCTTATTTCTCTGACTCACGAACGCAAGTTCGGTACACAAGAATACATTCGCCGGTTGCGTGCGGAATTACCGAAGCGTTTCCCGACCGTCGATTTTTTCTTTCAGCCCGCGGATATCGTCAACCAGATCCTGAACTTCGGCTTACCGGCGCCGATCGACGTTCAGATCATTGGCGGCAGTCCACAATCTGCGAGGATCGCGAAAGAAATAAAAGAGAAAGTTCAAGCGATTCCCGGCGCGGTGGACGTACATGTGCATCAAATCACCAATGGCCCCGCGTTGCAGATTACCGTGGATCGCCAGCGCTCCGCGGAGTTGGGTATGACGCAGCGCGAAGTTGCCAACAACGTGCTGACAACGCTATCGTCGAGCGCCGTGGTCAACTTCAACTTGTGGCCCGACCCAAAGAGCGGATTGCAATATCCAGTCGCCGTGCAGACACCGCAGTACTTAGTGAATTCGATTGAAGACGTGATGAGTACGAACTTGCCTGGGCGTGGACAGTCAGGCTCACAAATGCTCTCGAATGTGGCCACGATTGAACGCAAGGAAACACCACTGGTGATCAGTCACACTAACGTCCAACCGACCTTCGATGTTTTCGCCAACGTTCAAGGGACTGACCTCGGAACCATCGCGGCACAACTCGATAAACTGGTGGCGGAATATTGCCCACCGCCGGCAAGTACGGGCTGGTGGAGCGGTTGGTTTTCCAAGGACGCTGCGCCGGCAGCACAAAAAGATGAGAAAGGCGAGGTCAAGAAAGACGTTAACCCGATTTGCGCCAATCTGCCGCCAGGCATTCGCATCGAAGTGCGCGGCCAAGTGGAGAGCATGAAAACCGCATTTACCAATCTCGGCTACGGCATTTTGTTCGCGGCGATGCTGGTGTACTTCATCATGGTGGTCAATTTTCAATCGTGGACCGATCCGTTCATTATCATCACCGCGTTGCCCGGCGCGCTGTGCGGCATTATTTGGATCTTATTCCTCACCGGCACGACGTTCAGCGTACCGTCGCTGATGGGAACGATCATGAGCGTCGGCGTGGCGACCGCCAATAGTATTTTGATCGTATCGTTCGCCAAGGAGCAATTGACCTCCGGCAAGACACCCATGCAAGCGGCGCTGGCAGCGGGCTTCACGCGGTTGCGTCCGGTGTTAATGACGGCCAGCGCGATGATTATCGGCATGGTGCCGATGGCGTTGGGAATGGGTGAGGGCGGCGAACAGAACGCACCACTTGGCCGTGCCGTGATCGGCGGCTTGATCTTCGCGACTATCTCAACACTGATCTTCGTTCCGGTCGTATTTAGTATGATTCATGGCCTCCGCGAGCGCCCCGTTCAACCGCTGGCCGTGCCCACGGCCCAGCCTGCGTAATTTAAAAAGGTACTCAACCATGCAACAAGATCACAACGACATCCAAACGGCAGGCGCTATGCCCGAGCCGGTTGCACCGAGCGGGAGCGGAAAGCGCATCGGCACATTGTCGGCATTTGCCGTGGTAGGCTTGCTTGGCCTGTTCTTTTTGCTCGGCGTGTGGCCACGTTTACACGCAGGCAAGGCGATCGCCGATGTGCAAAAAGATATGCGGCCGAATGTC
Organism: Pseudomonadota bacterium; assembly: GCA_031398205.1. Lineage (GTDB taxonomy): Bacteria > Pseudomonadota > Gammaproteobacteria > Burkholderiales > JALYOK01 > JALYOK01. The sequence goes on from JANNMV010000654.1 coordinate 2,966, forward strand.
GTCGTCGTCGCTGCGCAGCGCGCCAAGGCCAATATGGAGTTGACCCTGCCAGGCACCCTGTTACCCATTCAAGAAGCGCTGATCTACGCGCGCACCAACGGCTATGTAAAGCAATGGAAGGTCGATATCGGCGCCCAAGTGAAACAAGGACAGCTCCTCGCCGAAATCGAAACGCCGGAGATTGATCGCGAGCTAAAGCAGGCGCTGGCGAATCAACAGCAAGTCAAAGCCAACATGGAATTGGCACACTCGACCGCCGAGCGCTGGAAAGCGGTGTTGAAAGAAAACGCCGTATCGCCCCAAGAAGTCGATGAGAAAATCAGCGCGCTGAAGGCGCGACAGGCGGACTACGCCGCGTCCCAGGCGAGCGTCGAGCGGCTGATTCAAATGAAATCATTTCAACGGGTCAATGCGCCGTTCGCTGGCGCCATCACCGGTCGCAACGTCGAGATCGGGCAACTGATCAGTGCCGGAAACCCAGATCCGAATCGCTGGATGTTCAAGGTGGCGAAGATGGATACTTTGAAGCTCTACATCAGCGTGCCGCAAAGCCATATGCGAATGATAAAAACGGACATGCCGGTCAACGTTGTGCTGAAGGAATTTCCGCAACCGTTCAGCGGAAAAGTATTGCGTACCGCCGGCGCCCTCGACCCACAATCGAAAACATTGCTCACGGAAATTAATGTGCCAAATGAAATGGGTGAGCTTGCCGCAGGCATGTTCGTGCAGGCAAAGTTTGCGCTGAATCAAACCGAGCCGAATATTCTGTTACCGGCAAATACATTGATGGTGCGGCAAGATGGGCCGCAAGTGGCGGCAGTTGCGAACAACACTGTGCAATTGCGCAAAGTCAAACTTGGGCGTGATCTTGGTACGCAGATCGAGATCCTTGCCGGGGTCGACGAAAAAGATATGATCGTCACCAACCCGACCGACGCGATGCGCGATGGCGTGAGTGTCAATATGAAGGTCGCCGAACCGGAGAAGCCCGCCGCGCCGCCCGCAGCAAAGCCGGAAGACAAATCGGTCGCACCGAAGCCCGCCGCCCAGGCGCCCGCGACCGTTGCCGAGTCCAAGGTGAAATAGAGCTATGGTACCGATTCCACAACATTATCGTCGCAGCCTATGTTTCCTCTTTGCGTCGTTGTTGTCTGCTTGTGCGGTTGGGCCGAAGTATGAAGCGCCGCGCAACGTCTCCGCGATTGACTGGAAGGAAGCCAGCGCCGAAAACAAAGGGGCTATTCAGCTTCAGCAAAAATGGTGGGAACTGTTCGGCGACGCGAAGCTAAGTGAGTTGGAAGTGGCTGCGCTGCAAGGCAATTTCCAATTGCAAGCGGCGGCGGCTAGGGTGCGCCAAGCGCGCGCCATTGCCCGCGTCACCGACGCCGATTTATTGCCGGCGGTGAACTTCGATCCCGACGCCCAGCGCAATCGCCAATCGGGTAATCGCCCGGCCCAGCCGGGTTCGACGCTGCGCGACTATACGGCCAATCGATTCCGCGTACCGATCGATATGGCTTACGAAATCGATTTTTGGGGCAAGTTGCGGCGCGCGTCGGAATCTGCGGTCGCCCGCGCGCAAGCGGCACAATATGGTTATCAAACCGTTGCGCTGACGCTCGGCGGCGACCTGGCACAAAATTATTTTACACTACGCGCCCTTGACGCCGAACGCGGCATCTTGCGCAATACCATCACGCTACGAAAGAAAGGGCTCGACGTCGCGCGCTCTCGCTATCGCGGCGGTATTGCCAGCGAGCTTGACGTCACGCGCGGCGAAGCAGAAGTGGCCGCAACAGAAGCGGAGCTCATCGGTATCGGCAAGCGCCGTGCTGAGTTGGAAAATGCCATCGCGGTATTGGTCGGCAAAGCGCCGAGCGAATTCAAATTGGCGGAATTGCCGAGCAATGCAAGCCTGCCCAAAATTCCGATTGGGCTCACCAGCGAATTGTTGCAGCGCCGCCCGGATGTGGCCGAAGCCGAACGCTTGCTCGCGGCGCGCAACGCCGAGATTGGCGTAGCGAAAGCAGCATTTTTTCCGACCATTCGCCTGACTGGGCAAGCCGGGTTCGAGAGCGCCGATTTGACCGATATCCTGCGCGGCGCAAGCCGCATTTGGACGGCCGGAATCGGCGTCGTCTTGCCGATATTCGACGGCGGGCGCAATAAAGCCAATCTCGAACGTGCCAAGGGGGCGTTCGACGAAAATTTGGCGCAATACCAGGGCCGCGTCCTCGTCGCTTTCCAGGAGGTTGAAACAGCGTTGGCAGGATTGCGAATTCTCACGGAACAAAGCGAGGCCCAGGCCCGCGCCGTGGTCAGCGCACAAAAAAGCGCGCAGATTTCCACCGTTCGTTACAAGGCCGGACTGGTCACTTACCTTGATGTTGTCGATACGGAACGCACCACGCTCGCGAACCAGCGCCTCATTGCGCAACTCGACGGTCAGCGCTTGGTGAACAGCGTTGCACTCATCAAAGCGCTCGGTGGTGGCTGGCAGGCGAGCGCGAAAACCCTGGCATCTAAAGCACCATGATGCGGGCGGCGTGATCGTAGTTACGCGTTAAGTGCGCGGCGATATCCTATTTATCAGTTAGCCAGACGCCGCAGCCAGCTTGCCTGCTGGCGTTGCATGGCCTGGAAGCCACGTAGATAAAGGGGTTGCGTCAATGGCCTTGGGAACATTGACGCCGAGGTGTTGAAGTATGTTCGGTTTCTTTGAGGGTTTCCGGTTCGGCTCGAATTTTTTGACGATAACGGAACGCGAGTATACTCAAGCCCGCCTGTTTGCGACGCGATTGACCGTGCCCTTCGCCAAGCATATAGTCGTCGAACAAGAAACGAATATCGCGGACAAACCTGCCGCGTGTGGCTGACAAGAATATCGATTTCACCAAGCGCTGCATAGATTTTTCAAATCTCGTGGAGGAGTGAATCTTATGCGTAACGCACTACAAAACCGAATTTCCTATCTAGTAGTCGGCCTAACTCTAACCGCCGTGGTGTCCCTGGTCACCGCCCAGAACAACAAGCTGGGTGTGGGGGACTTGGTGGAAATCGTCACCGGAATGGGTGCGACTTTGGGCGAAGTGGTCGAGGGGCCAGACCCCTCTAACTACATCCTGCTGCTGATTCCGACCGGAAAGCAACTACCGGTCAACGCGGGGAAAGTCCGTCTCGTGCAGAAGGCCGGCACGCCGAACGCCGCCATCAACGCCGGAGAAGAGGTGATCTGGGTGGACGCCAATGTCAGACAAAACGGCAATGTGGTGAAGGTCAACGGCAGTTGGTGTCAAGTGAAGTCGCCGACCGCGACCACCATCGGATGGGTCGAGTGCAAGAGCCTGCGCACGGCGGCACAGGCGGCGAAACCAGCCGATAAGCCCGCTGCGGGAACCGGATCGGACAAGGCCGTCGCCATAAAGCTTCCCGGCAATTGGGAAAACGCCGACGGCATGATGAAAGTGGAATTTCAGTCAGGCAACAAGTGTTACTTCTCCATCAGTTCCATGACCAGTGCTTGCACCTTCAAGCAGACCGCCAGCGGAGTCACCGTAACCATGGATGGCGAGGACATGGTGTTTACCGCTAACGATGATGGGTCTTTGAGCAACGCGCCGAACGCCGACATGCCCGTTCGTCTGAAGAAGAAATAGCGCTAAGCGGTGCGTCGCGGTCCGCCCTGCGGCCCAGTTTCCATGCGGCTGCGGCTGTCATGCCCGGAACACCGCGTTCATCCTGCGTTATGGGATGACCGTCAATCCGAAAGTCATCTGTACGGTCTGCTGCTTGACGGAATCTATTGCACCAGTCAGTAGCACGCTGCTGTTCCAAGACGCGCGCGCTTAAAGATCATGGTCGCCATCGAAGAGCCGCCGGCGATTGTGCGCATTCTCGCACATCTGGGCCTTTCTACTCGAGCCCGGCCACGCGCCCCGGCCCAGCGATTCGAGTGGCTGGCCTCGGGCCATCTGTTGCACGCGGTGATCGTCAACTAACACCCGCTCAGCTCAGCACGCCCATGATTGCGCTCGTTCGGCGTTCGGGCAAACGCCGAAAACCGCGCCACTTCCGCCCTCCGTAAGCCCATATATGCCCCGAAACATCGTGCCCAAAGCGCAATTTTCACCCAATAACGGTGGCCTACTTCTTGTCGTCACCATTGGATTTTGTTATAGTTTCTTCAGCTTTTGAAATTTGGCCGTCGCCTTGTTTGAGTAAGAGATGTTGGTTCAAATCCAACCCCCGCTTACTGCGATTAATCCTCAGGTGAGTGAAAGGACCTGTTTAAAACATGGTTATGACACCGCGAACTACTTCCGACTTGTGGTCGATGAATTAGTCGCGCTCAATTTGAGACCCTGAAAAAGCGCGGCTTGTCCGCGCTTTTTTATTTGTTGTAACGGAGATTTTTTATGCTGAACATCACGCTACCCGACGATTCCAAACGCACTTTTGATAAACCGGTGACGGTCGCCGAGGTCGCGGCAAGTATCGGCGCGGGCCTTGCCAAGGCGGCGTTGGCCGGTAAGGTCGATGGAAAGTTGGTGGATACATCGTATCAACTCGATACCGATGCAAATCTGGCGATTGTAACGGACAAGGATGTCGATGGGTTGGAGATCATTCGCCACTCGACCGCACACTTGCTCGCCTACGCGGTGAAAGAATTATTTCCCGATGCGCAAGTCACTATCGGCCCAGTGATCGAGAACGGTTTCTACTACGATTTTTCGTACAAACGCCCATTTACACCGGAAGATTTGACTAAAATCGAACAGAAGATGAGTGAGTTGGCGAAGCAAGATTTTCCGGTGGTGCGCGAGGCGTGGGAACGGGATAAAGCCGTTGCCTTCTTCAAAGGGATTGGCGAGCACTACAAGGCCGAGATCATCGCCTCGATTCCGGCGGATCAGGAAATTGGGCTGTACCGCGAAGGCGACTTTGTCGATCTGTGCCGCGGACCCCACGTGCCATCAACGGGTAAGCTGAAAGTTTTCAAGTTGATGAAGCTCGCCGGTGCCTACTGGCGCGGCGATTCGCGGAACGAGATGTTGCAGCGAATTTACGGCACGGCTTGGGCAAAGAAGGAGGATCAAGTAGCCTATCTGCATATGCTGGAAGAAGCTGAGAAGCGCGACCACCGCAAGCTCGGTAAACAACTCGATCTTTTTCATATGCAAGACGAAGCGCCTGGCATGATATTTTGGCATCCAAAGGGCTGGACGCTGTGGCAGCAAGTCGAGCAATACATGCGCAAGATCTACCAAGACAACGGCTACCAAGAAGTGAAATGCCCGCAGATTATCGATCGCTCGCTGTGGGAAAAATCCGGACACTGGGAAAATTTTAAAGACAGTATGTTTACCACGGCGTCAGAGAATCGCGATTACGCGGTGAAGCCGATGAATTGTCCGGGCCATATTCAGGTGTTCAATTCTGATTTGCGTAGTTATCGCGATTTGCCGTTGCGCTACGGTGAGTTTGGCTCTTGTCATCGCAACGAGCCGTCGGGTGCGCTACACGGCATTATGCGCGTTCGCGCGTTTACCCAGGACGATGGTCATATTTTCTGCACCGACGAGCAGATCCAGTCAGAGTGCGTGGCTTATACCGCCTTGCTGCAAAAGGTGTACGCGGTATTCGGCTTCACCGACATCGTTTACAAGCTTGCCTTGCGCCCGGGCAAGCGGGTGGGCGCAGACGATCTGTGGGACAAGGCAGAGGCGGCGTTGGCGACTTCACTGGAAGCCAGCGGTGTGTCCTACGATCGCTTACCGGGAGAGGGTGCGTTCTACGGGCCCAAGATCGAATATCACCTCAAAGACAGCATCGGTCGTTCCTGGCAATGCGGTACCATGCAAGTGGATTTCTCGATGCCGGGTCGCCTGGGGGCGGAATATGTCGCCGAGGACAACACTCGAAAAGTGCCGGTGATGCTGCACCGGGCGATGATCGGCTCCATGGAGCGCTTTATAGGCATCTTGATTGAGAACTACGCCGGGGCGTTCCCATTATGGTTAGCGCCGGAGCAAATCGTGGTCATGAACGTGTCAGAACACCAAGCTGAGTATGTTAAACAAGTGAATGACGCATTAAAATGTGCTGGATTTCGCGCCAAGGCGGATTTGCGGAATGAGAAAATTTCCTATAAAATTCGGGAACATAGTATGCAAAAGCTACCCTATCAAGTAATTTTGGGTGATAAGGAGTTGGCGGTACAGGCGATTACGGTGCGTAACCGCAAGGGTGAAGATCTCGGTCAAATGCCCATTGCGTCGTTTGTCGAACAGCTTAAATCTGAATTTGCAGCAATATTCGCGTAGATATTTTCGTCCCGCGATCCCATGGTTATGAAGATTTCCCATGCGCGGCTTAGGTAATTTTAGGGAGGCATAGCAATAGCCCAGGACAAAGAACTGCGAATCAACGGGGAAATCACTGCTCCCGAAATTCGTTTGATCGGAAAAGACAGTGAGCAACTCGGTGTAGTAAGTCTGGCAGCGGCGCAGACGATGGCGGAAGAAGCGGAAATGGACCTCGTGGAGATATCTCCAACGGCCCAGCCACCGGTGTGCCGCATTATGGATTTCGGGAAGCACAAATACCGAGAAAGCAAAAAAGCTCACGAAGCGAAACTTAAGCAAAAGCAAATCCAGGTCAAAGAGGTTAAATTCCGGCCGGGGACCGACGAGGGTGACTATCAGATTAAGTTGCGCAATCTGGTCAAGTTCCTAGCGGAAGGCGACAAAGCCAAGGTTTCGTTGCGATTTAAAGGCCGCGAAATGGCCCATCAAGAATTCGGCTTCAATCTATTGAAGCGGGTGGAAGGGGATTTAACGGCACACGGTACCGTTGAGCAGTTTCCCAAGATGGAAGGCCGCCAGTTAGTGATGGTTGTCGGGCCAAAAAAGAAGTAAGGGTAGTAGTGGTAACCAAGGCGTGTTCGGGTTGTAAAAGTATTCCAACGGAATCACCCGACGCGGATCTAAAACATAATCGGAGTTAGTAATGCCAAAGATGAAAACCAAGAGCGGTGCCGCCAAGCGATTTAAGGTGCGCGGTTCCGGCAGCGTCAAGCGCTCGCAAGCGTTCAAACGTCATATCCTGACGAAAAAGACGACCAAGAATAAACGCCAACTGCGCGGTACGACAGGTGTGCACGATTCGAATATGGGCTCGATCCGAGCCATGATGCCCTACGCTTAAGGAGAATAGCGATGCCAAGAGTTAAGCGTGGTGTAACGGCTCATGCCCGTCACAAAAAAATCATCGATCAAGCCAAAGGCTACCGTGGTCGCCGCAAGAATGTATACCGGATCGCTAAAGAAGCGGTCATGCGTGCCGGGCAATACGCCTATCGCGACCGTCGCAACCGAAAACGCGATTTTCGCGGCCTTTGGATTGCGCGGATCAACGCCGCGGCGCGTGAAGCCGGGATGAAATACAGCACCTTTATGAACGGTTTGAAGAAAGCTGCCATCGAGATTGATCGCAAAGTGCTTTCAGATATCGCGATTTTTGACAAGGTGGCATTCCAGAAGCTGGTCGAACAGGCTAAAGCCAGCCTTACAAGCTAATTTTTTTTAGAATAGTTAGGAGGCCGATGGCCTCCTTTTTTTTTCGTCAACACCATGGCTCCACACGAAAATCT
>JANNMV010000671.1:0-2797 GCA_031398205.1 Pseudomonadota bacterium
TTCGCTTGAGTTCTGAATATACGGAGGACTTCCATCGATCCGCTTTTATTATCGGCCGTTGATCTCGTTGAGCAGTATCGCGCACGACGTCTCTCACCGGTTGAGGTTACGCGCGCTGCCTTGGCGCGCATTGCCAAGCTAAATCCCATCTACAACGCATTTTGCGTGGTTGACGAATCGGCGGCGCTAGCCAGCGCGCATGAGTCGGAAAAGCGTTGGCTCAGCGGTAACCCATTAGGCCCCGCCGATGGTGTGCCGACCACGGTAAAAGACTTGATCCTGACCAAGGGCTGGCCCACGTTGCGCGGCTCACGCGCCATTGATCCGAAACAGCCGTGGGACGAAGACGGGCCACCTGTGGCGCGGCTGCGCGAACAAGGCGCGATTATTCTGGGCAAGACCACCACGCCGGAGTTTGGCTGGAAAGGTGTCACCGACAGCCCGCTGACTGGCGTGACGCTTAATCCTTGGGACAAACGCCTCACCCCGGGCGGCAGCAGCGGCGGCGCTGCGGTGGCCGCAGCACTCGGCATGGGCACATTCAATGTAGCTACTGACGGCGGTGGCTCGATCCGCATCCCGGCGAGTTTTTGCGGTTTGTTCGGCATCAAGCCCACCTGGGGCATCGTCCCCGTCTATCCCCATTCGCCGGCGTGGACATTGTGGCACCAAGGCCCCATCAGCCGCACGGTTTCCGACGCGGCGTTAATGCTCACGTTGATCGCGCAGCCGGATGTGCGCGATTGGGCGGCAGCGCCGGCGTTAGGTATCGACTATCGACAAGATTTGGACAAAGGCGTTAAGGGTTTACGCATCGGCTTTAGCCCCACACTCGGCTATGCCAAGGTAGATACTGAAGTGACAACGTTAGTGAAGCGCGCCGTGAATGAATTCACCCAGTTCGGGGCGCATGTAGAAGAACTGGATCTTAATCTCGAAGATCCGATCGCCATCATGCAGCCGATGTGGGCGGTCGCATTGGCGTTGGCCGTAGCGCCCATGTCAGCCGCGCAGCAGGCGCTGTGCGATCCGGGCATGTTGGAATTGGCCGAGCCCGGCTTCAAATTAAGTGCGCTTGAATATCGCCAACTGGAACGAGCGCGAGATGCCTTCGGCCGTCGCATGAACGGCTTGCACGACCAATACGATTTGCTCATCACGCCGCAATTGGCAACCACCGCTTTCGCTGCGGGCCACGAAGTACCGCCCGATAGCGATATGAAGCGCTGGTGGCAGTGGTCGCCGTTTACCTATCCGTTCAATCTGACGCAACAACCTGCGGCGACCGTCCCATGTGGCTTCACAACGAACGGTTTGCCGGTGGCGATGCAAATTGTTGGCGCAAAATTCGCCGACGCGCTGGTGCTGCGGGCTGCGCGTTCCTATGAAAATGCGCAGCCGTTTCGCTTACCGAAAGCACACTGAGCGCTTACGGAATCACCGGCGGTGTATAGGTTAAGGTGCCCGCCAAAATCCACAACAGAAATAACACCACCGGCACATGCACTATGAATTGGGTAAAGGTATAACCCATCAAGTCGCGCGCCTTCAAACCTAGAATTCCTAACAGCGGCAACATCCAAAATGGGTTGATTAAATTCGGCAACGCTTCCGCCGCATTGTAGACTTGCACGGCCCAACCCAGATGCACCTTGAGATCGATCGCGGCCTGCATGACGTAAGGCGCTTCGATGATCCACTTGCCACCGCCGGAGGGCACGAAAAATCCCAGAATGGCTGAATAGATGCCCATCAAGATCGGGTAGGTTTCGGTCGAAGCTAGGCCGACAAATACGCTGGCAAGTTGATGGGAAAGAGAGAATCCCGCTGTGCCGGTAGGTTCGGTGAGCATGGCGGCGATGCCGCCGTACAGGGGAAACTGAACCATGATGCCGGCCGTGGCCGGAACCGACTTTGCCACGGCATCCAAGAAACGCCGTGGGCGCCAATGCAACAGCAACGCCAACATGAAAAACAAAAAGTTGTAGCTGTTCAGGTTGGAGATGCCGAGCATGAATCCCTTGGTCGCGAATTCATTCCATATCCAGCCGATGCCAAGCGCCGCGATGAATATCGTGAGTATGGGACTGTACTCAAGCCATTCACCCGGTCGTTCCCGCTGCGGCAGCGCATCGCTTTCATTGCTGACGTCGACGCCCAAATCGTGAGCGGTGTGCGATTGCGCTTCCGCTGGCGCGGAGAGATAGGCGATGACCAACGACAGGATCAACAAGATCAGGCACATGAGCATGGATTGCCAGGTGAAGATCGTTTCACTAAAGGGAATCACGCCGGTGATCTGCATGATTGGCTTGGGCAAGCTGGTCGAGTTGGCCTGCAATTGCGCTGCCGATGAGCTGATGCCGAGCGCCCAAATTGAGCCTAAGCCCAAATAGGCCGCCGCGCCCGCTGCACGGTAATCCATTTTCAGATCGGTGCGCCGCGCCAGTGAGCGCACCAACAGTCCAGCGAAAACCAAGCTCAGTGCCCAATTCAGCAACGAACACAACATGCTGACCAAAGCGACATAAGCGATCGCGCCGCGGCCGGTTTTTGGCACGGCCGCCAACGCGTCGATCAAACGTTTCACCGGCGGCGAACTGGCGACGACGTAACCGATGATGACGATGATCGCCATTTGCATAGTGAAGGTGATCAAGCTCCAAAAACCGCTGCCAAAGGACACGGCAATGGTTTTTGGCGAGGCGCCAATCATCAACCCACCCACCGCGACGGCAAGTACCGCCAATGCCGTGAAAATAAACGCATCGGGAAACCAGCGCTCGGTCCATACGGT
>JANNMV010000008.1:0-3531 GCA_031398205.1 Pseudomonadota bacterium
TGCCCAGATGGCGAAATTGGTAGACGCGCTAGGTTCAGGTCCTAGTGGTGGCAACACTGTGGGGGTTCGAGTCCCTTTCTGGGCACCATTCGAAGCGCGATAAACGTCGCATGACTTTGTCGAAAATTCGTTTTTCGCCGCTTATGTGCCTTGTGTACACTGCGCGGCGAAAAACAAATTCGCTTCGCGTCCTGCTCGTTTCTCGCGCTTCTCCCTGCTAATTTTCGCCGTAAAATCTCCTCACTATTCAAACGGATGCCGCAAAACAATCGTCTCGTCGCGATCCGGTCCAGTGGAAATCACATCGATCGGCACGGCACAGGTCTGTTCAATTCGCTTGAGATAGCGGCGCGCATTTTCCGGCAGTTTCTCCAGCACGTCCACGCCAAAGGTGCTTTCTTTCCAACCCGGTAAATCTTCGTAAATGGGCTCGGCCTGGGCTAACGCCTCGGCGCCAACCGGAAGTATGTCGCTAAACGCGCCGCCAATCTTGTAGCCGGTGCACAATCGTAGCGACTCGACACCATCGAGCACATCAAGCTTGGTGACGCAAAGCCCCGACACGCCGTTAATCTGGATCGAGCGCTTGAGTGCGGCGGCGTCGAACCACCCTACGCGACGCGCGCGTCCGGTGGTGGCGCCGAACTCATTGCCCTTAGCGGCAATGTGCTTACCCACCGCGTCGATCAATTCCGTTGGAAATGGCCCGGAGCCCACGCGGGTGGTGTAGGCCTTGGTGATGCCCAACACGTAATGCAATGCTTGTGGGCCAACGCCGCTGCCGGCGGAGGCGGCGCCGGCGACACAGTTACTCGATGTGACGAACGGGTAGGTGCCATGATCAATGTCCAATAACGAGCCCTGCGCCCCTTCGAACAACAGGTTCTTTCCGGCTTTATTCGCTTCATACAACAATCGCGGCACGTCGGCGATGAACGGCTTAATCCGCTCGGCCAGCACGAGGGTTTCATCCAAGGTTTGCTGAAAATCGACCGTGTTGACTTGGAAGTAATTTTTCAGCACGAAGTTATGGTAATCCAATACTTCGCCCAGCTTGGCGGCAAAGCGTTCGCGATGAAATAGGTCTTGCAAGCGGATGCCGCGCCGCGCGACTTTATCTTCGTACGCCGGTCCGATGCCGCGTCCGGTAGTGCCGATCTTGGCCTCGCCTTTTGCGGCTTCGCGCGCCACGTCGAGGGCGCTGTGATACGCCAGTATCGCCGGGCAGGCTTCAGATATTTTTAGCCGGCCGCTAACATCGACGCCGCTGGCTTTGAGCATGTCGATCTCTTCCAGCAGCGCCTTTGGCGAAACAACGACACCATTGCCGATGAAGCAGTCGACGTCCTGGCGCAAAATGCCCGAAGGAATGAGATGTAAGACGGTCTTTTTCCCGCCGATGACTAACGTGTGCCCGGCATTGTGGCCGCCCTGAAAACGCACGACACCACGCGCGTGGTCGGTTAACCAATCAACCAGTTTGCCTTTACCTTCATCGCCCCATTGGGTGCCGATCACTACTACATTCTTTGCCATCACTGTGCCGTTGAGATTAATTTAATTTGCCATAGTCCGGACGCGAAAACCAGACGTCGATCGCAACCGAGTTCAACGGCATTGGAAGTGACACCGGGCAGCTCCGCAACCACACGTTCGCCCCGCTTACGCAGCGTTTCAATGGTTTCTTCCAGTGTGCTATCGCCGCTCAGGTAAGGCGCTAACACCCCACTGCGCAGTGGCAGATCCGCATTGCTCAAAGCTTCGCGTAAATCCATACTAAAACCGGTGGCCGCACGGGAGCGACCGAATGCTTTACCGACTTCATCGTAACGGCCACCTTTTGCCACCGCGTCGCGGAAGCCATCGGCGTAGGCGGCGAACACGATACCGCTATGGTAGTGATAACCGCGCAGCTCGGCGAGGTCGTAGGTCGCCTTGATACCGCGCTGGTGCAACATTCCGCCTAAACGCTTTAACTCGTCAAGCGCCGCATGAATGCTTGTGTTGGCGGGTAATAGCGCTTTCGCGCGGGTAAGGATTTCGCTGTCCCCGTTAAGTTCAGGCAATGCGCAAAACGCCTTCGCCAAACTCGAATCGAGATCCGCCGTCAGTTCGGCAATCAACCGCGCGTCCTTGCTTTGCAACGCCTGAAACAGCTCTATTTCCCGCGCAACGGATTGTTCCGACTGGGACACCAAGGCGCGAAAAATGGCGACGTGGCCGAGGTCGATCAGAACATCCTTGACGCCCGCCAGGGTCAAAGCTTCAACCATTAGGTTTTGAACTTCGAAGTCGCTCTCGAGCCCCGCGTGACCAAATAATTCCGCACCGATCTGCAATGGCTCGCGCGTACCCAACATGTTGTCAGGCTTGGTTTGCAACACGCTGCCGGAATAGCACAGCCGATTCACGCCTTTGTAGTTCATCAAATGGGCGTCGATGCGCGCCACCTGCGGCGTGATATCGGCGCGCAAACCCATGTGGCGGCCGCTTAACTCGTCGACCAGCTTGAACGTCTTCAGGTCGAGGTCAAGGCCGGTTCCAGTCAGCAGTGATTCCAAATATTCCAGTAACGGCGGCTGAATCAGTTCGTAACCATGGCTCCAAAATAGATCCAGAATGGATCGGCGCACCCGCTCCATGCGCCAGGAAAACGGCGGCAAAACGTCCTCGATGTATTCAGGGAGTAACCAGTTTCGATTCATGATTTCAACTGCCCGTCCGTCGGAAAAACACCAAAACCGCTAAGCCAGAGACGACCGAAATCAATCCAATAAAACGAATTTGGCCATCGCTCATTTCGGTGAGTCTCTTAAAGGCATCGCGCCACACACTTGGAACGGCAAAGGGCAACAAGCCCTCGATCACCAACATGAGTGCGAAGGCCGTGAGCCATGAATCCGACATCCGTATCTATTTCGTTTGACCGGGACTCTTCAGGTGTTTGAAGAATTCGGAATTCGGATCCAATAGGAGAACGTCGTTCTTCGTTCGCAGGCCGGCGCGATACACGTCCAGACTCCTATAAAACCCATAGAAATTCGGATCTTGATTGAATGCCTCAGCGTAAATGGCGGCTGCCTTGGCATCGCCCTCACCCTTCGCTTTTTGTGCATCACGATAGGCCCCGGCGACGATGACTTCACGCTTGCGTTCAGCTTCTGCGCGAATCTTTTCCGATTCCGCAAAGCCTTCGGAACGCCGCTCGTTGGCGACGCGTTTGCGCTCAGCCTCCATGCGCTTATATACCGATTCGCTTACTTCTTGCTGATAGTCGACCCGCTTCACTCGCACATCGAGCACTCCCACGCCGATACTGCGGGCATCCGCATCGGCTCGGGCACGCATCACTTCCATGATTTGATTGCGTTCACCGGAGACAACTTGATGGACGGTGCGATTGCCGAACTCAGCACGCAAGTCATTGTTGATAGTCTGCGCAAGACGAATCTGTGCTCGACGCTCGTCACCGCCGACGCTGACGTAATATTGCTTCACATCAAGGATGCGCCATTTGACGAATAGATCGAC
>JANNMV010000022.1:0-2635 GCA_031398205.1 Pseudomonadota bacterium
CGGCGAGCGAACACGCGGCGCGGGTGGCGAGCGTTAAATCCATCGCGCGCAATCTTGGCCGCACGGTCGGCATCCTCGTTGATCTGCAAGGCCCGAAAATTCGCATCGGTAAATTTAAAGACGGCAAGATCACGCTGCAAGCCGGCGATAAATTTATCCTTGACGCAAAATGCACGATTGGCGACGGTGATCGTGTCGGTCTCGATTACAAAGAGCTACCGCAAGACGTCGTGCCTGATGACATTCTGCTGTTGGACGATGGCCGTATTGAATTCCACGTCGTCACCGTCAAAGGCGACCAAGTGCATTGTGTGGTAATACGCGGCGGCGTGTTGTCGAACAACAAAGGCATTAACCGCAAAGGCGGTGGACTGACCGCGCCGGCGTTGACGGAAAAAGACATCGCCGACATTCAAACCGCGGCTGATCTGCAGTGCGATTTTTTGGCGGTATCGTTTCCGCGTTGCGGCGCGGACATGCGGCACGCGCGAGATCTTATGCGCGAAGCCGGTGGTAAAGCCATGCTGATCGCCAAGATCGAGCGCGCCGAAGCGATTGAGGCGCTGGATGAAATTCTCGATGCCAGCGACGCCATCATGGTGGCGCGCGGCGATCTCGCCGTCGAGGTCGGCGACGCGGTCGTCCCGGCATTGCAAAAACGCATGATTCGCGCCGCACGGCTCAAGAACAAAGCCGTTATCACCGCGACGCAGATGATGGAGTCGATGATCTCCAGCCCGGTGCCGACTCGTGCAGAAGTGTCCGATGTGGCCAACGCGGCGATCGATGGTACGGATGCGGTGATGCTGTCCGCTGAGACTGCCGCGGGGCAATTTCCGGTCGAAGCCGTTGCAGCCATGGTTCGCGTTCTAATCGAAGCGGAAAAAGAGAAACTCGATGTGTTGGATCGTCGCGCCCAGACTCACGCGGATTCTTCCGGTGTTGAAGGTGCGATTGCGCACGCCGCCATTTTCACCGCGAACCATTTGCCGGTGCGCGCGATCGCCGCGCTCACCCAAAGTGGTAAAACCGCGCTATTGATGTCGCGCATGAATGCGGATGTGCCGATCTATGCACTGTCTCCCTCCATCGAGACACGCCGTAAAGTGACATTGTTTCGCGGCGTGTATCCGGTGCGGTTTAAACACGCAACGGTCGACCCCGAAGAGATCATGAACTTGGCGCAAGAAGATTTGTTAAAACGCGAAGCAGTCAATACCGGCGACTTGATCGTCCTTACTATTGGCGAACCGATCGGCAAACCCGGTGGAACGAATACCATGAAAATAATTAAAATTGGCGAACACGTTGGCTAGGATCGAGGAGCTAGGATTTAGGATTGAGGGGCGCTGGTGAAATATGGTGAGCTTGTTGTTTGGCAAAAAGCGATGGATCTTGTAGAAAGAGTGTATGGGCTTACGGAAAAATTTCCGACGGAAGAAAAATTTGGCCTCACCAGCCAACTTCGACGTTCGGCGGTTTCGATCCCCGCAAACATTGCCGAGGGACATGGCCGAAAATATACCAATGCGTATCTAAATCATTTGTCGATTGCAGGCGGTTCACTTATGGAATTGGAGACCCTATTACAACTTACCGCGCGCCTCGGTTTGATTGAGAACGAGGCGCAAAATCTGTTATTGGCACAGACAGATGAGATAGGAAAGATGCTATCCGGCCTCAGAAATTCCCTTAGACAATTGCCGACAGACCCTAAATCCTAGATCCTAAATCCTAAACAAAGGAGAAAGACATGCCACTCGTATCCATGCGACAACTACTCGACCACGCGGCGGAAAATGGCTACGGCCTACCGGCCTTCAACGTTAACAACCTGGAACAGGTTCAGGCGATTATGGAAGCGGCGAATGAATTGAATTCGCCGGTAATTATGCAAGCCTCCGCCGGGGCGCGCAAATACGCGGGGGGCAATTTTTTACGTCACTTGATCGAAGCGGCGGTGGAAACTTATCCGCATCTTCCCGTCGTGATGCATCAAGATCATGGCCAATCAACGGCGGTGTGCTTGACCGCAATCCGTTCGGGTTTTTCCAGCGTAATGATGGACGGCTCGTTGATGGCGGACGGCAAGACCGTTGCGGAATATGAATACAACGTCGATGTTACCCGCGAAGTAACCAAAATAGCCCACGCGATTGGCGTCACCGTCGAAGGCGAATTGGGTTGCCTTGGCTCGCTGGAAACCATGAAGGGCGACAAGGAAGACGGTCATGGTGCGGAAGGCACGATGACCCGCGAGATGCTGCTGACGGATCCGAACCAAGCAGCGGAGTTTGTTGACCTCACACAATGTGATGCACTGGCGATTGCCATCGGCACGTCCCACGGCGCGTACAAATTCTCGCGCAAGCCGACCGGCGACATTCTCGCTATCGAACGTATTAAAGAAATCCACAAACGCATTCCCAATACCCACTTGGTGATGCACGGCTCATCGAGCGTGCCGCAGGACCTGCTCGAAATCATTCGCGAGAACGGCGGTGACATGAAAGAAACCTATGGCGTACCGGTGGAGGAGATCCAAGAGGGCATCAAACACGGTGTGCGCAAAATCAATATCGACACCGATATTCGTTTGGCGATGACGGCGGCGATCCGTAAATTCATGAACGAG
>JANNMV010000028.1:0-1619 GCA_031398205.1 Pseudomonadota bacterium
ATGATGTAGCTCGATACGTGCAGCGGATGTTCTGGGCTGGTTGCGAGATTCAGAGTCGGCAAAACGACCAACACAATGAGCGCGAATGCGCCGAGCGCCATCCAACCTTTCGCGGTGTACAACAAGGGGATTCGCTTGATCATGCCATGGCCTCTGCGCTACGACCCTTAAGCGCAAACAAACCCTGCGGACGTTTCTGTATGAATAAAATGATGAATACCAAAACCAGAATCTTCGCCATGACTGCACCCGCGTAGGGCTCCAGATATTTATTCACTTCGCCAAGGCCGACGGCGGCGATGATGGTTCCCGCCAACTGCCCTACCCCGCCCAGCACTACGACCATGAACGAATCGACGATATAGCTTTGTCCGAGTTCGGGGCCGACGTTGCCGATTTGCGACAGCGCCACGCCGCCTAAGCCCGCGATACCGGAGCCAAGACCAAAAGTCCACATGTCGATCCTGCCGGTGGGAACACCGACGCAATCGGCCATGGTGCGGTTTTGTGTGACGGCGCGCACAAACAGGCCGAGGCGGGTTTTATTGAGCAAAAACCAAACCAGCCCAACCACGACAATGGCGAAAACAATAATGACGATACGGTTATAGGGCAACGTCAAGCCGCTGGAAAAACTGACGCCGCCGGACATCCAACTTGGGTTGGATACTTCGACGTTCTGCGCGCCAAATGTGGCGCGCGCGATCTGAATGAGGATGAGGCTAATGCCCCAGGTGCAGAGCAACGTTTCCAACGGGCGGCAGTAGAGGAAGCGAATCACGGCGCGCTCCAGCGCCATACCGACCAGCGCCGTCAGGATAAAGGCAAACGGCACGGCAGCGGCGAGATACCAATCGATTGACGCCGGAAAATATTGCCGAAATAAGGATTGAACCATGAAGGTGGCATAGGCGCCGATCATCAGCAATTCGCCGTGCGCCATATTGATAATGCCCATCAAGCCGAAGGTAATCGCCAGGCCTAATGCGGCAAGTAGCAGTACGCTGCCCAGGCTCAGGCCATTGAAGGCATGGCTCGCCAACTCCAAGCGCGATAGGCGACCCTGAATATCATTAAGCGCTTCGATAGCGGCCAAGCGCACGGCGCTATCCGGCTCGCCGTAACTGCCGTCGGCTTTCTTCTCAACCATGACCGCAAGCACGGTCTTAACGTTTGGATTACTCGTTGAAGCTAAGGCATTAACAGCCGCAAGCCTAACTTTCGGATCGGCATTCTTGAGGCTTATCTGCGCTTTAGTGAGTAGCAAAATCTCCTTCACTTCCTCGTCCTGCTCCTTCAGTAAAACCCGCTCGATGCCGGGTAACGAACCTTCGTCGGCATCCGCTTGCAATTGCTTGGCAGAGGCGAGTCGCACGGCACGATCCGGGGCCGATAATTTGAGCGCGGCCAACGCGGCATTTAATTCGCGCCGCACGCGATTATTGATGTCGATCGATGCGAGATCATTCGGCATGGGGACAATGGCTTTGCTACTGAGGGCATCGACGGCGCTTGTGTCGGTCACAATCATCAGTTCGCCCTGCGGCGATACATGTAACGTGCCGTCGAAGAGTGCTTGCAACGCGGGTACGGCGGCAAGGTCGCCACTATCGGCAAGC
>JANNMV010000040.1:0-3764 GCA_031398205.1 Pseudomonadota bacterium
CGATTTTCCGCTGCGGTAGCTGCTGGCCAGCGTTGGCATTTCAGGTCGTACTATGCTGGCTGCCGCAGGACCCGATAAACCCGGGAAACGGTAAACACTATCATCCAGAAAATGGAATAGCGCGGCGATGAGCAGGGCGAAAAAGACAAGACCCGAAATGCTTTTTGCAGGACGTGACATGGAGGAAACCAAGAAAACCGGCCGATCAGAGGGCGAATAGCGAATTAGGAATTTCAAACGGCTTTTTTCGCCGATCCTCACTCTATCGCTACGCCTGCAAATCGTCAATTGCACGAATGTTGGGTGAAAATAGCGAGTTCGCGGGGATGGTTCGGGCGATGTATGGGCCCGAGGCGGGTGACTTTTGAATAATTGGAATAATTGGGGTCAGACACGATTTATCTGAAAAGGTGTCGCCAAGTTTTCCTTCTCTCACTATCTATCGTGGCCCGCCTACCCCGCTACTTTGTTCCCGACCAGCCGCAGCACATTATCCTGCGCGGGAATAACCGCCAATCCATCTTCGCCGCTGAGCAGGATTACCGATTCTTCCGCGATTGCCTGGTCGAAGCCGCATAGCGCTTCGGTCTGGGTGCCCACGCCTACGTGTGGATGACCCACCACGTGCACTTACCGCCACGCCCGGCGATGTGGCGAGCTTGCCGAAAACCCTACAGTCCGCCGGCCGGCGCTATGTCCAGTACTTCAATGTCACTTACGATCGCTCGGGCACGCTATGGGAAGGGCGCCACCGGGCGACGGTCATCGATAGCGAGCCCTATCTGCTTACCTGCATGCGCTACCTCGAAGAAAATCCGGTTCGGGCAGGGAGGGTGGTGAATCCTGGCGCTTGAACCGCTGGTCAAGCTACCCCGCCAACGCCTTGCGGAAGCGCGGTTTCGACTACGACCGGCTGCTACCGCATCCGCTCGTATGAAGCCCTGGGTCCAGGCGCTGACAGCCGCCGGCAAGCCTACCGGCGCTTGTTTCGGGTTGCGATGAATGACACCGATCTCAAGGCGATCCGAGATAGCCTACACAAGGGCTGGGCGCTGGGCGACGACCGATTTCGCGAGAGAATCGCGCGCCTGAGCGAGCGCCGCGCTGCGCGGCGCCCTTACGCAAGGGGCGACCGAGGAAAAACGACGGATGAAGATTATAAATCGTGTCTGACCGCATTTGTTCGTTCGGCGCGATGCAGAAGGCAAGCGCGGCACCCAATTGCAAGCCGAACCTGATCCGCTTTAGCTTCGGTCAGGCCGAGGCTGGCGACGTCGGGGTCGCAGTAGGTTCAGTTTGGGACAAGACGAAGATTTATCGGCTCTACCTTTTTGCCTACGATCTTTTCGACGACCATAATGCCTTCAGTTAAGGCGACATGGGCGAGCCATGCGGTGTCGATGACGTCGCTGATGGCATAAACATCTGGCTCGTCGGTCTCGCAATAGTCGTTGACCTTGATTGTGCCGCGCGGATTTACGATGACTTTAGTGTTTTTGCGGCCGAGATTTTCGATGGATGGCATACGGCCGACAGCGACGAGCAGTATTTCGGCTTCGAGCGTCACATCGGCGCCCTTGTCGGTTTTGCCCGAAACCTTGACGCCTTTTTTCGACTTTTCCACCCTAACCCATTTCGAAGTGAGCATGTAGCTGTCCGGTGGGTCGGTGAATGTCCTCTCTGGAATTTCTTGGTCGTCGAACCAGGGGCCGGCGACCTTCAAAATTGTCATATCGGGCAGCTCCAGCCAGCCGCGCACGACATACTTCGCGGTGCCTTTGTGCTTGATGGTAATAACCTGGCCAACTATGGTGATGGTGCCGGTCGTAATATCGCGGAGCTTCTTACCGTTCCTTACCTCGAAGAAATCATTGGCGTATCTCCCGTCCCCGTCGATCGTCCACTTGCTCGTGAAGTGAAGGGAGTCGGTCCCAGCGTGTGAACCGTCAGAGCGATTGACATAATTCGTCGAGATGCGTCCGGGATTATCGCCCCAGTTGCCGACCAGATCGGCAATGGTGAGCTGGCGCGTGGGTGGCGGGATGAAGAGGTTGCCCCATTGATCGAGGGTCGGCGGGGCGGCGGCGGCCGTATTATTTGCGGGTAGAGTGACTTTGTCCATCTCTATCGCGCCGATGAAAGTATCAACCTGTTTCACATAGGCCGGATCGTTGAAAACTGCGAGAACACTGACCGTCTTACCAAAGCCGCTGATAACGCTCAAAAACCCCACAGCTTTGCCGACTTCCGATTCGACCTCGGACCCGCCCGAGATCGCCGTCCATCCGTCGCCCGTTTGGGTGTCCGTTTTTGGATTTGCTTCCGCCTTCATTGCCTTGACGACCAGATTGTTCCATTCCCGTTTAAAATCACTCTGCGGATTTCCGGTACCGGGTGTCGCGCCATAAAGCGTAATAACGCAATAGGCGCCGGTGGTCTGGTTTAACTCACTAAATACCACCAAGTTTTCCTTCGGCAATTTATTCATGCCTTTCGGCGGCGTGTACTGCACAATTCCCAGCTTTTCCGTTTGGCCAAAAACCGTCTGCGTAGTGAATAAAAAACCCATAGTCAAAAGAGATAGGCCAAAGCACAATTTGTAGGAACATTTGGAATACATAATTTTTAACTCCTTCCTTTCAAAGCCGTCTTACCGCGCCAGACAATTTCAATTGCTAACTACAGTCACTGTTTTCGAAGAAAATGAGGCCAATCTACACTATCTGCTTACCTGCATGCGCTACATCGAAGAAAATCCGGTTCGGGCAGGGATGGTGGTGAATCTTGGCGCTTACCGCTGATCAAGCTACCCCGTCAACGCCTTGGGGAAGCGCGGTTTCGACTACGACCGGCTGCTACCGCATCCGCTCTATGAAGCCCTGGGTCGAGACGCTGGCAACCGCCGGCAAGCCTACCGGCGCTTGTTTTTCGCTGCGGTGAAAGAAACCGATCGCAAGGCGATCCGAGGTAGCCTACACAAGGGCTGGGGGCTGGGCGACGACCGATTTCGCGAGCAGATCGTGCTCCTGAGCGAGCGCCGCGCTACGCCCTTACGCAACGGGCGACCGAGGAAAAACAAGAGATGACGATACAAATTGGGGCTGATCCCTTTGTTTTTTGTTTTCAGAAAGTCAATTTGCTCAGAACTAGGCCCTGTCATTTTCCGAACAGGTCAGCGTGCGTGCCGGTCCGCTCAAAACGAACCGCGTCGCCGTCCACACGGTAAATCAGCACCCAATCCGATTCGATATGAAGGTCGCGGCTCGACTGCCATGCGCCTTTCAGCGGGTGGTCGCCAAGCTCGCGGGGAAGCGGTTTTCCGGCCAACACCCATTCGATAACGGTGCGCAGTTTGCTCATGTCCTTGCCGCGCTTTTCCGCCAGCTTCACGTCGCGTTTGAACTGCCCGGTATAGCTCGGCGAACGTATCAAATGCCCAACTGCTTGAACAGGTCGGACGCACTAGACGCGTGAAACACGTCTTCATCTTTGCCGCTCTTGCGAAGGGTTTCAGCCGACAACGCGTTGGGCGTTTCGCTGTCAGCAATGTAAAGGCGCATCAGGTCACGGATGATCTGAGCGGCGGGGCGATGGCGATCAGCCGCCACGGCCATGAACCGGTCGCGTAACTCCGATTCCATCTTGATCGACATTTGCACTTCTTTAGCCATGCGATGCCTCACTGGGGGTGTGGTTGATACCCAATTCTATAAGGTATTCAATAGGTGCGCAATGGATACCTATCGGGTATTGAAGAATAATTT
>JANNMV010000058.1:0-1714 GCA_031398205.1 Pseudomonadota bacterium
GAGATCAATCTCCATGTTCCGGCTTTATTGCCGAACGACTATTGCGGCGATGTTCATGAGCGCTTGGTTTTATACAAGCGCTTGGCGAGCAGCCAAGCTTTGGACGATCTGAGCGCGTTGCAAGAAGAAATGATCGATCGCTTTGGTTTACCAACGACGCCGGTCAAGGCGCTGCTAGAAAGCCATCGACTGCGCGTCATGGCTGCGCTGGTGGGAGTGGCGAAAATCGACGCCGGCCTGGACGCCATTCAATTGCAGTTTGTTCCCAATCCACCGATCGATGCGGCGCGCGTGATTCAATTGATTCAGCGTAATCGTCACTACAAATTGGCCGGCCCGGATAAACTCAAGGTGATCGAAGCATTGCCGGATTTGGAGAAAAGAATCGGAAGAGTAAAAACGTTGTTAGGTGAATTTCAATGAGCGCAAAACAAGAAATCGTAGCGGACCGAAGCGATGCCGTTTTGGTGTTGCAGGGGACGGACGTCCAGCGTCGCGATGTGGAGTCGGTGGCGCAGTTGACCTGCGCGAAACGGATCGCCTGCCCGGCGCCGAATGTCTACAAGCTGTCGAACGCGCAGCCGCATGAAAAATTGCAAGCGATGTGCAACGAATTCAAGTTGGATTTTGCCTTTGTGCCAGCGACACTGAATTTGTCGTATTTCAAGCTGGTGGCCATGGACATGGATTCAACACTGGTTAACATTGAAACCTTGGACGAGATAGCGGACTACGTGGGCTTGAAACAGGAGATCGCGGCCATTACGGAACAGTCGATGAATGGCGCGGTCGATTTTGCCGAGAGTTTGCGCCAGCGTGTCGCGTTGTTGAAAGGCCTAGATGCGAGCGCGTTGGAAAGGGTGTACGTCGAGCGCTTGGAACTCAATCCCGGCGCCGAAAAATTTATCGCAACGTTAAAGGCACACGGGATCAAGACGATGCTGGTCTCCGGCGGCTTTACCTTCTTCACCGAACGCCTGAAACAGCGTCTCGATCTGGATTTCGCCTTCGCCAACGAACTCGAAATCGTCGATGGGAAACTCACCGGCGCCATGCTCGGGCCGTTGCTCGATCCGGCGGCGAAGGCAGCGAAAGTAAATGAAGTTAGCGCGCTTCTGGGCATTGTTCAGCCGGGTCGCGTGATAGCGATCGGCGATGGCGCCAATGATCGCGCCATGTTCGACGCCGCCGGCACCGGCATCGGCTATCGTCCCAAGGCGGTGTTGCGGCCCCATGCACGCTATTGCGTCGATTATGTCGGCCTAGACGGGGTGGCGAACCTGTTTTCTTAGCGCGCGAAGGCGAGTATGCTAATGTTGTGTTTTCCGTGTGTCACAGTAGCATTTTTCAAATAAATCGAGCGCGCGTGGATCTGCAAAAGGATTTGAGTGATGGGTGGTTCTAAGATTCGCATTATTATCGCGTTGGTCATCGCGGGGTTTTCGCTGATTTCCTATTTCAGCTCGACCACGCATAATCCGATCACCGGCGAGAAGCAGCACATCAGCATGAGCGAGGACGAAGAAATCGCCATGGGCCTGCAGTCGGCGCCGGAAATGGCCCGCCAATTCGGCGGCCTATCGCGCAATGCCGAGAAGAGTCAATTAGTCGCGCAAATCGGTAATGAGATAGTGCAGCAGTCCATCGCGAAAACGTCGAAGTATCAATTCAACTTCCACCTGCTTGCCGATCAGCAAACGGTAAACGCCTTTGC
>JANNMV010000069.1:0-5668 GCA_031398205.1 Pseudomonadota bacterium
CACAGTAAGGTCATCGGCGTAATCCACAGCGAAAAATAATACATGAAGAAATCGTAATTCGGCGCCAGCGCGGTGATCATCATGCCCATGCTGGCGAAACACAAACCGATCAGTAACGCGATGGGAATAATGAATAAGGTAAGCGGTGATTTCGACAGGCCGAGCAGCCAAATCACCGCCAAGATCGCGGCGCCGGAGAGCAAACTTTTGCTCGCCGCCCACAGCACTTCGCCCATCACCACATCGTCGAGATTTTGTGGCGTGTTGAGGATCGCGTCCCAAGTTTTTTGTGCGTGCATGCGCGAGAACGCGGAGTACAACGACTCGAAGGTGGCGCTGTTCATGGTGCTGTAACACACCGTTCCACCCGCGAGAAAAATCATATATTGCATCCCACCCACCTGCGGCAATAGCGTTCCCAAGCCAAAGCCTAGCCCCAGCATGTACACCATCGGGTCGGCGAGATTGCCGAGCATTGACGGAATCGCGAGCTTGCGCCAAACCAAAAAATTTCGCCGCCACACGGCGAAGAAGCGCGAACTGATATCAGGCAAGCGAAAATGTTTAACGGCGATCAATCGCGTAGCTCCCGCCCGGTAAGTTTTAGAAAAACGTCTTCCAGGTTCGCCGGTCGATGCAGATAGCGCAACACCGTTTGTGTTTGTAAATTCTTTAACAATGGCTCAAGGCCTTCTCCATAGCAAAAGGCGGTTTCACCGGTGATCTCGACGCGTTTTGCGAGTGGCTTGGCGAATAGATCCAGCCAATTATTCAGCCCATCGCCGTACACTTCCACCACTTGCGGCTCGATGTGTTCGGCGACCAAATCACGCGGCGCACCCTGGGTGACGACGGCGCCGTGATCCATGATGATGAGCCGATCGCACAAGCGCTCGGCCTCGTCCATGAAATGAGTGGTGAGTAAAATTGTTTTGCCTTGCCCGAGCAGCCGCTTCAAGCGATCCCAAATCAAATGCCGCGCCTGCGGATCCAGTCCCGTCGTCGGCTCATCCATGACGATCAGATCGGGATCGTTGATGAGTGCGCGCACCAACGTCAGGCGCCGCTTCATGCCACCCGATAGCGTTTGGATTTTGCTGTCGCCGCGTTGCGCAAGGCCCGCGAACTCGAGCAAGTCGGGGATACGTTGGCGCGTTTCTTTGTCGGCCATGCCGAAGTAACGGCCATACACCAACAGATTTTCCGCGACGGTAAAATCCGGATCGAGGTTATCCATTTGCGGCACCACGCCAACGCGGCGACGCGCTTCCCGCGCGGCTTGCGGCACGGGTGAATCGACCAGCGTGATGCTTCCCGAATCGGGATCGGTCAAGCCCAAACACAAGCGCAGTGTGGTGGTTTTCCCCGCGCCGTTCGGCCCAAGTAGGCCAAAGCACTCGCCACGCTTCAACTCGAAACTGACACCGGCGACGACTTCGCGATCGCCAAAGGATTTGCGCAGATTTTGAACCGCTAGAACCGGCATGCTTGGGTAACAAGTTGCTTGATGAGATGCAAACGTTTATGAAAAAAATGATCGGCGCCGGGAATGACGACGATAGGGAGATTCTGTGGCCGCGCCCAATCCATAATGGCGGTGAGTGGAACGGTGTCGTCCTGTTCGCCGTGAATTACGAGTGTATCGGGCTTCACTGCGGCAACATCGAAGCGCCCCGCGGCCGGCGCGATCAATACCATCTGGCGGATGGCGAGCTGGGTCGCCACCTTCGTTTGGACGAAACCACCGAAGGAAAATCCGGCGAGAAAAATCGGTAAATCGCCGAACTCACGTTTCGCATGGTTCGCCAGGCACAACATATCGTCTGTCTCGCCATTGCCTTCGTCGTGTTTGCCCTCGCTTCCACCGACGCCGCGAAAATTCATGCGCAGTGCGACGCAATCGAGCTCGGCGAATGTGCTGGCAAGCGTCTGCACGACTTTGTTTTCCAATGTGCCGCCAAAGAGCGGATGGGGGTGCGCGATCAACGCGATGCCGCGCGGCGTGGATGACGGCCGATTGATGACAACTTCAAGTTTGCCTGCCGGGCCGGCGAGTAAAAGCGTTTCGCGTTTGTCGAAATTCAACACTAGATTTTGAGCCGCTCGACCACACGACCGTTCAGCAAATGTTCGTCGATGATTTCGTCGACATCTTTTTTGTCGGCGTAGTGATACCAAACTTCTTCCGGATAAACGACCATCACCGGGCCTTCGGCGCAGCGATCCAGGCAACCCGCTTGGTTGATTCGCACCTGGCCTTGGCCGGACAGTTTCAGCGCTTTGATGCGATCTTTCGCGTACCCACGCATCGCGCTGGAGCCGTGGTCGTTGCAACAGGCTTCGCCGTTCGCGCGCTGATTGCAACAGAAAAAAACATGATGTTTGTAGTAGCCCGACATGACGATTGCAACTCCGAAGTAACGGGCGCGATTATAACGCAGCGCCCTGGCGCTGCCGCCACCCATACCAGAACAAAAATATCGTCGCCATCAATGGCCAAATCTCGTTCAAATAAAGTGTGAGCCCGGTGAAATGGAGTAACTGGCCGTAGGGCCAATCGAACAAACGCAATACCTCCGACAGCGAGGGATAGCTACCCGCCATTTTCGACAACATGCCTCCGGCAAGTATAAATATCGCGGCGATATAGATGCGCCGATCGAGTCGTAGAAACGACAACGGCACTAATACCACGACACCGATTGCCAGCCCCGTGAGCGTCTCTTCGCTATGCCAGTGAGCGGCGACTTGCGGCCGCAGCAATGCGTGGGCAGCAACTAGCTTTAAGAAAAATGCGATCCCGGTGAGCACGGGAACGGCAGCCAGGACGAGGGCGCGAGTGCGCATGAGCGTGGCGACGAATAATCCAAGGCCGCAGAAATTCAGCGCGGTTCCAACGGCAAAGGGAATTTCCGACGGCGGTTGGCCGTCATAGCCGTCGCCGTAGCTGGGCGGAAAATCCGTCACGACCCCCGCGCCGAAAAACGGTATCGACGGATTGAGTTGAGAAATCAACCAAACACACAGCAGCACTAATCCAATATCAATCGTGTGGCCGGGCATAAATAGGTCGCGGCGCCACAGCGTTAAATTCGCCTCCACGGTAGTATGGCGTCCGAGCCACGCGGAGAGTAACGCGCCGCTTGCACAACCGGCGCTATTGAAAAAAAAATCCAGGTTCGACGCGATTCGATCAAGTAAAAACCCCTGCAGAATCTCCATCGTCAGGCTTAACAACATACCGCAGAGGACGCTCGTCGCGATTGCCCAGACGCGAGAAGAAAGCGGCGCGCGGTAAGCGTAAAGCAACAGGCCGAACGGTAAGTACGCGATGAAGTTGATCGCCAGATCAAAGCGCGTGAAATACTTCGGCCAAGCTTGCCAAAGAAACGTCCAGGGCAGTGTCTCCGGCACATGCCAGCCGTTGAACGGCGTCAGGCTAACATAGGTAATCAGAAGAACATAAAACGCGATGAGGTAACCGATCAAGCCAATCGATTGGCTTGACTCGCTCGGCTCGACAGCGGCGTTCGGTTTCAAATTGCTTTGAGCTGCTGCCGATAGCGTTGGATTTTTTCTACGTAGTGACTGACCCCCTCGCGGATGCGCGCGACATCGTCATCGCTGAGTTGGCGCATTACTTTGCCGGGGGAGCCGAGCACCAGCGAGCGATCGGGAATGACTTTGCCTTCGGGAATCAGCGCATTCGCGCCGATCAAACATTCTTTACCGATCACCGCGCCGTTGAGGATGACGCTCTTGATGCCGATTAGCGTTCCGTCGCCCACGCTGCAGCCGTGTACCATCGCCATGTGTCCGACCGTGACATCGCGGCCGATGGTCACCGGAAAGCCTGGGTCGGCGTGGACGACGCAATTGTCTTGGATACTGGAATTCGCGCCGACGCTGATGCGATCATTGTCGCCGCGCAGCACCGCGCCGAACCAGATACTGACGTTGTTCTCGATAATGCAATTGCCGATCACTCTGGCGCTGTCGGCTAGGAAATAGTCGCCACGGAATTCCGGTCTGAGATCGCCCAGCGAATAGATCATGTCATCCTCTAATTGGTTCAGATATTTTTCTCAATGCCTGGAAAGGCAGATCCAGAGCGGCTCTTCGACCTACCGTCGCCACCAACCAATAAGCACGCGGCTTGTGGCAGGCACACCCTCATACTTTTTGCTATTTACGCGCAATAAAAGCATAGCGATTCACGCTGAAAAAATATTCGCCGCGCTCGCCTTGAGTTTTCAGATCGTCGCTCCAGGCCTGAAGTTCCGCAGCCGAAAGTTTCTGCCGCCCCACGCCGAATTTCGCCATTACGGAAATCATACTGTAGCTATAAGTGTTCCGATCATACTCGATATTGACGATCGGAATCACCTCGACGCGATCCAACAATAAGCCCGCTTCGCGCAAGCGTTTCGGCAGCGATCGCGGCAAGCGCGAATCAGCGCCGTGCTCGCGCCACGCCTCTAACACGCGCGCCATCCGCGCTTCATCGGAATTGCTCCACACCGACGATTCCCAGTCCGTCGCCACAATCAACAAGCGCCCACCGGGTCGGAGCACCCGCGCGGCTTCGCGCAACGCGCCGGCAATGTCGGCGATGTATTCGTAGACTTGTGTCGAGACGACCACATCGAAGGCCGCAGCGGCGAATGGCAAAGCCAGCGCGTCGGCTTGTTGCAGATCGAGGGTCGCAATCCTGGCGCCGCGTTGGTGCGCTAGCGCGATCATGTCAGGGCTGGAATCGATACCGCTGAGCTTGCCCGAGCGACCCACTTCAGCGGCCATTTCCGTCAGCAAAAAACCGGGGCCGCAACCAACATCGAGTACCGCCTCGCCGGGTTTTAATTGCAGAAGCGCACGCGTTTCGCGCCGCTGCCCGACGATATCCGGCGTCAAATAAACTTGTTCGATCCGTCGCGCCGCCGCGCCGTCGAATGTAAAATCTCTCGCCATCCTAAACGCCTTTTTTCAGCTTGACGCGCATCCGCAAACGCTAGCGGCGCAGTTCGCCCTTGGCGCGCAAGACCATCTTATCGCCCGATTGCGTCACCTCCATATGCCGCAGGATGTTTTGTCCCAGCAGCCCGACTTCACCGACGCCGTTGATCACCGCGATGCTGACGTTGTCGATGCGCAAGCCACCGACCGTGACGCTCTGGCGTGGCACGGTCTCGCCTTGCGCGGCGCCGCCGGCGGTGCTGAACGTGGCGGGATAGCCTTTCGGCAAACGCGCGGCGCGCGCGATGCGCGAGTCGATTGCAACGGTGGTCGCGCCGGTGTCAACCATGAACGTGACCGGATGGCCGTTGATGGCGCCTTCGACAAAATAGTGACCGTTGCGCGAACGCGGAATGATGATTTCCAGCGCGCCGTTATTCGACACGGCCACTTTCGCGATTTTCGGCGCGGTCAGCGCATTCATGCCGAAATAAGTGACGACAACAAGCGATACCCAGAACAGCAAGTACGGAATATTGGCCTTGCCAGCGACCGCTTGGCGGCCGGGTGGCCTACGAGGTGGCCTAGGGCCAGGGCCATTGCCTCGCAGGCAGGCATGGCCTGCACGCCGCTCTGGTGCTGCCTCTCCAGGCAGGTGACTTTCTACCTTCATAACGTTCCCAGCAAAAACCAGCGGCCAAGCTGCAGCGCAACC
>JANNMV010000080.1:0-3531 GCA_031398205.1 Pseudomonadota bacterium
TAAATTGTCACCCCCACTCTCGATTAAAATCAAATCGAGGGGATTAAATTGCTGCTCCAGGTATTCCGCCGCCTGCAGATTGAGTGTTGGATCTTCGCGGATAGCGGTATGCGGGCAGGCGCCGGTTTCCACCGCCATGACTCGATCGGCGGCGATCAAGCCGCTGCGCTTGATGCGCTCGGCATCTTCTTTGGTAACCAGATCGTTGGTAATGATGGCGATCTCGGTTCCGCGCGCGATAAAGCGCGGAATCAGTTGCTCAAGCAGCGCGGTTTTTCCTGAACCGACCGGCCCGCCGATGCCGACGCGCGCGGGCCCCGGATGGCGCTGCGACTTTAGAATCGCGCTCATCTTAGCGCAGCATATAACGTTGGGCGAGCGGTAATTCGCGCGCCGGTTCACAGGTCACCAGCTTATCGTCGATAAAGACTTCAAAGGTCTGCGGGTTCACCGTGATGTTTGGGCAAATGTCGTTATGCAGCATGTGCTGCTTGTTCAATTTTCGCGTACCGCGCGCCGCGATACAGGCTTTTCGAATGCCGAGTTTCTCTTCGATGCGATTGTCGACCGCTAGTTGGTTAACGAAATTCACGCTCAGAGATTGTTTCGCCTGGCCAAAGGCGCCCCACTGAGGCCGCATCAATACTGGCTCGCAGGTCATTAGGCTTGCGGCGCTGTCGCCCATGGCGGACCAGACGATAAATCCCCCCTTCACGACGAGCTCAGGCTTGACACCGAAAAACGCAGGCCGCCACAGCACAATGTCCGCAAGCTTTCCTTTCTCCAAGGAACCGACGTGGGCATCGATACCGAAAGTACGCGCGGCATTGATCGTATATTTCGCGATGTATCGTTTGATGCGTTCATTGTCGCCAAGCTTGGTTTTTTCCTCTTTCAGCCGACCGCGCTGATCTTTCATCTTGCTCGCCAACTGCCAGGTGCG
This sequence comes from Pseudomonadota bacterium, assembly GCA_031398205.1. GTDB lineage: Bacteria > Pseudomonadota > Gammaproteobacteria > Burkholderiales > JALYOK01 > JALYOK01. The sequence goes on from JANNMV010000080.1 coordinate 944, forward strand.
GCAGATAACTTCATTGATGCGCCCCATGCCTTGGCTGTCGGATCCGAGCATCGAGATCGCGCCGATGTCATGCAGTACGTCTTCCGCGGCGATGGTTTGCGCACGAATGCGGCTCTCGGCAAAGGCAACGTCCTCCGGTACCGAGGGATTTAAGTGATGACACACCATGATCATGTCGAGGTGTTCGTCGAAGGTATTCACCGTGTAAGGATTGGTCGGATTGGTCGATGACGGCAAACAGTTCATGTGCCCGGCAACGGAAATAATATCCGGAGCATGGCCGCCACCGGCGCCTTCGGTGTGGTACATGTGGATGGTGCGACCGTTGATTGCTGCGATGGTATCTTCGAGGAAACCGCTTTCGTTCAAGGTGTCGGTATGCAACTGCACCTGAAAATCGAGTTCGTCGGCAACGGACAAACAAGTATCGATCACCGCTGGCATGGCGCCCCAATCTTCGTGGATCTTCAGCCCCAGGCAACCACCGGCCAGTTGATCGATCAACGAACGCGGCTTGGAGGAATTGCCGCGGCCGAGAAAACCGAAGTTGATCGGCCACTGTTCCGCAGCTTGTAACATCTTGCCGACATTCCACGCACCGCCGCAGTCGATACCGACGGTGATCGGGCCGAGAGAGCCGCCCAGCAGGGTCGTCAGGCCCGATGAAATCGCGTGTTCACACAGTTGCGCGCTGTCGAAATGCACGTGCACGTCGATACCGCCAGGCGTCGCGATCAAGCCCTCAGCATCGCGCACCGTGGTGGCTGCGCCGCAAATCAATTCCGGATGCACGCCGTCCATCACGGCGGGATTGCCGGCTTTGCCAATGGCAACGATGCGGCCATCCTTAATTCCAATGTCACCTTTGATAATGCCCAACACGGGATCAATGATGACCGCATTGCTGATCAACATGTCCAGCGCACCCATGGCGCTGTCGTAGCCGGCAGTCAGGCCCATGCCATCGCGCAGCGTTTTTCCGCCACCGTGCAGGCATTCATCCCCCGGTACCGCATGGTCGTACTCAATTTCGGCGAACAGCGACGTATCGCCAAGACGCACGGCATCGCCCTTGGTAGGGCCGTACATGGCGGCATATTCTTTGCGCGTCATTTTCGCCATGGTTATGCTCCCTTGAAACCGCGGTCTCTAGCGAGCTTCACGGCTTGTGCTTTGCGCTCGGGGCTGCGGGTCGAACCGTTGGTGAGATTGTTCAGCCCATACACCTCGCCCGTGCCACCGAAAGCCGCGAGCGTCACCTCTTTGCTTTCGCCCGGCTCGAAGCGCACCGCCGTTCCTGCGGGAATATCCAAGTGCATGCCATAGGATTTTTCGCGATTGAATTGCATGGCGCGATTGACCTCGAAGAAATGGTAATGACTACCGACTTGGATAGGGCGATCACCCGTATTGAGCGCCTTGATCTTCACCTTGCGCCGACCCGCGTTGAGTTCGATATCCTCATCCGGCGTGATGATTTCGCCGGGATGTATCTGAATTTGTTTTTTTCCTTTGCCCTTACCTGGGCGAATGGGATCGTGAACCGTCACCAGTTTTGTTCCGTCGGGAAAGGTTCCTTCCACTTGGATGATAGGCATCATGTCCGCGACGCCGGGCATGACATCGTCCATGCTTAATAGGGTAGAACCATAGCCGATCAACTCCGCGACCGAGCGCCCTTCCCTGGCGCCCTCCAATATTTCGTCGACGATAAAGGCGATCGCCTCGGGGTGATTGAGTTTGAGACCCTTAGCTCTGTGCTTGCGCGCAATCTCGGCGGCGGTGTAAATCGTCAAGCGTTCCATTTCCGTTGGCGTTAGGAGCATGGTGTTTTCCTATTAGCTCAATTTGCAAATAATCGCGATTGGCCAACTTCGTGGCGCATCATGGCAATCTCCGATGCGGGGACGAAGCTCGATAGCTCATCACCTACGACTCCCTTCAATAAACCTTCAATTGTTAGGTGCGCCGTTTGAAGAATTTTTTGCGCATCAATGTGTCCGATAATACCCAGCCGAATCGCGGCGCCAAGGACGCCCAAACATAGCGTATGGGCTGACGTGATCTGCGCCTCTTCGCTGGACATACCCACGCCGCGCCACAGCAGACCTTGCACCGCGGCGACGTGGCCAAAAGCCCGCCCGCCGCGTACTCGTTCCCGGTACGCAGCGGCTTGCGGTGTTCCCAATTGGCCATGGATGCGCAACAGTGTTGCGCCTGCGCGCCGCGAGCCTTCGCGAAGTTCGCGCGCCAGCGCCAGGGATTCCAATTCGCTATCGCATGCAGCCACCCGATCAAGATCATCGGCCGCCTCATGGGTTCGGATTAATGCAACCCGATCGCAGGTCGCCCATCGATGAGCAAGCTGGCCCACGAGGAACGATTCAATAGCGATTGCGCTAGGCAACATGCGATCCGCGTGTAACGTTTCCAGGCCCCAGGAAAACGCCATGCCGCCGCTTGGAAAAAATGTGTCGCCGTGTTGTAAGGCGGTTAAAAGTGACTTCGAATTAGCCATCGATGTGCTGCGCCTTTCCACTGGCGAGAAGATGATGCAGCCTATCCAGATAGCCTTGTGCCGGCCCCTC
>JANNMV010000126.1:0-5871 GCA_031398205.1 Pseudomonadota bacterium
AATGACGGCGGAATTGCTTTTGCGAACGACAACGAGCGTGGTCATAGCGTCAGTGTAGTTTGATTTGCGGTTGAGTCCGGCGCGCGATTAAGCGCCCGACGGTATCCAGCGCGGTCTTCCCAAATCCATGCAACGCCAGCAAATGCAGCTTGTACAGCGAGACATACATGAATCGCGCAAACAGGCCTTCGATTAGTATACTCCCGCCCGTCAAGCGCCCCATCAGGTTGCCGACAGTGCTGTATTCGCCCAGCGACACCAAAGAACCAAAGTCTCTATAGCGGTATTCCGTGAGCGGCTCGTTGTTGATGCGGCGCCGAAGGTTTTTGACCAGCAAGGCCGCCTGCTGGTGTGCCGCCTGGGCGCGTGGCGGCACGTTGCCGCCCTTTTCCGGCCAGGGGCAGGCAGCGCAATCACCGAAAGCAAAAATATTGTCATCGCGCGTAGTTTGCAATGAAGGTTTTACGATCACTTGGTTGTTGCGCGCCGTTTCCAAGCCGTCCATATTCGCCAGAAAATCCGGCGCCTTGATGCCCGCTGCCCACACCACCAAATCGGCGGGAACATGTTTGCCGCCCTTGGTGTCCACGCCTTCTGCGCTCACTTTCACCACCGGGTCGCCGGTCAACACCTGCACGTTAAGCTTTTCCAATTGCGTCAAGGTCGCTGCCGACAAGCGTTCCGGCAACGCCGGCAACACCCGTGAGGCCGCTTCGATAAGCGTTAAGCGCACATCGCGATCGGGCATCACCTGATCCAAGCCGTAGGCCGCGAGTTGGCGCGTGCTGAAGTGCAATTCCGCCGCCAGTTCCACGCCGGTGGCGCCGGCGCCGATGATGGCGATGTCAAGCTTGTTGGAAATCATCGGCGCGCGCGAATGGGCGCGGATGAAGGCATTAATCAGGCGGCGATGGAATTTCGCCGCATCGTATTGAGTCTCCAGCGCGATGGCGTGTTCCTTCGCGCCGGGCGTGCCAAAATCGTTGGCCAAGCTACCGACGCACAACACCAACGTGTCGTAATGCAGGCTGCGGGCGGCGCTGATTTCAAGGCCGCGATCATCCAAAATCGGCGCCAGTTGAATCTTCTTTTCCGCGCGATTCAGGCCCGTCATCTCGCCGAGCAAGTAGCGAAAGTGGTGCCAGTGGGCTTGCGCCAAATATTCCAGTTCGTGTTCCATCAGGCCGCTGGTTCCTGCGGCGATTTGGTGCAGCAACGGCTTCCACACGTGGGTAGGGCTTTTGTCGACGAGCGTAATTTCAGCGAGTTTTCGCTTGCCCAAGGTGTCGCCGATTTTGGTGGCGAGTTCAAGGCCACCGGCGCCGCCGCCGACAATCACGATGCGGTGGGGTTGGATTTCGTTCATGCTTGTTGCGTCTTTTCCCTGATTTAACAAGCAATTATATCAGTTTAGCGGGATTAATCGCCGGGTCATCGTACGGAATTGCTTGGGCAGGCGGTACTTTCGCCAGCGACCAATGCCTGAAGGCCCAATCCCAGAGCGATGCCTGGCTCGATTGCTGCAATACCGGCGGCGGATTTTGACCGAGAAAGCGTAGCGCGTCGAACAGCAGATTCGGTGCTTTATTTATATCGAGCGGCTGAGCCAGTGTTTGTTTGGACAGTTTTTCGCCGGCGTGATTGGTCGCGACCGGCAAGTGGCCATAACTCAGCGCGGCGTAGCCGAGCAAGCGCTGCAAAAAAATTTGACGTGGCGTGGATGCCAATAAATCCGCGCCGCGTATGATTTGCGTGATGCCTTGGTCCGCATCGTCTACCACGACGGCGAGTTGATAGGCGACGATGCCGTCAGCACGGCGCAGCACGAAGTCGCCGATTTGCGTCGCCAGATGTTGCGTGATGGATTCTTGAATTAGGTCGCGGAATTCGATTGCGACCGATCCCACGCGCGCGCGAATCGCGCGGCCACTTCGCCCTGCGGCCAAGCCAGCGCGGCAAGTGCCGGGATAAACCGGGCCTTCTATTCCGAGCAATGACGAATCGGCGATTTCCTTACGCGAACAGGCGCAGGCAAACGTTGCGCCCAGAGTCGCCAGTCGTTCGAGCGCCGCGCGATAAAATTCATCGCGTTGACTTTGGTAAATGACCGCGCCATCCCAGGCGAAGCCGAACGCTTCCAAAGTCCGCAAAATTTCATCCGCGGCGCCCGGCACATTGCGCGGCGTATCGAGATCTTCCATGCGCACCAGCCACTCGCCATTTTGCGTTTTAGCTTGTAGATAACTACCCACCGCGGCGATGAGCGAACCGAAATGCAGCGGGCCAGTGGGGGACGGGGCGAAGCGGCCTCGATATTTTTGGCGATGCAATGGAGTCATTTACTTGGGTTCGCGTAAAATAAAGACGACAACGATTTTCGTTCACGGCGTTCCCTCACCCCAACCCTCTCCCAGGGGGAGAGGGGATTCATTCCCTTCTCCCTCCGGGAGAAGGGTGGGGATGAGGGTCGGAGCTCAAGAAAACCAGTGACGCTCATTATGAACAACAAAGCAGCAACGGAGGAATCAACATGGCAAAAGTAATGATGGTAACCGGTGGCAGCCGCGGAATCGGCGCAGCGACAGTGAAACTCGCCGCGGCGCGCGGTTACGACGTGTGCTTCAACTATAAATCCAACGCCGCGCAAGCGGAAGCGATTGTGAAAGACATTCGCGCCACGGGCCGCAAGGCGCTTGCCGTTCAGGCCGACACCTCCCAGGATCAAGACGTGGTGCGCCTCTTCGGGGCATGCGATCGGGAATTGGGGCCGCTGAACGCATTGGTCAACAATGCCGGCATCACCGGCGGCGTCGCGTTAATCGAAGACGTAAAAGCCGACATGTTGCGCGAGCTGATGGAAGTCAACGTCATCGGTTATTTTTTGTGCGCGCGCGAAGCGGTGAAGCGCATGTCAACGGAACGCGGCGGCAAAGGTGGCGCCATCGTCAACGTCTCATCGCGCGCGGCGGAACTCGGCGGTGGCAACGAGTGGATTCACTACGCCGCATCGCGCGGCGCGATCGACAGCATGACCAAAGGCCTGTCGGTTGAGTTGGGCAAAAAAGGCATCCGCGTCAACGCCGTCCAGCCGGGCATTATCGACACCGACATTCAAGCAACTGGCCTGCCGAATCGTATGGAAAAAGCGCTGCCGAATATCCCCATGGGCCGAGCAGGAACAGCGGAAGAAGTTGCCGAAACGATTCTGTGGTTATTGTCCGATCAGGCTTCGTATGTGACCGGCGCAATCGTTGGTGTGTCGGGCGGGCGTTGATCACTTCTAGGTCAATCTACGAGGATGACCCTCCCTTTTTAGAGGCAGGGCGCCTTGCGATTATTCGACCCGCTGTTTCAACCAGGTACCGATGTCGCTGATCTCTTCCATCGAAACCGAGTGCGCCATGGGATATTCGCGCCAGTCAACTTTGTAGCCAATGCGACGTAGTTCTTTGACGGAACTCTCCGCAATCGAAATATCAATTACCGTATCTTGTTGACCGTGCGCCATGAAAATCGGAATGCCGTGATTGGCGCTGCTCGCCTCCGTTTCGAGCGAAGCGGCCAGCGGCAAATAAGTCGATAGCGCCAAGATGCCCGCCAATCCTCGCTTGTAGCGCAGTGCGGTTTGCAGCGCGATGGCGCCGCCCTGGGAAAATCCCGCCAGCACAATGCGATTCGCCGCAACGCCGCGCGCGATTTCGCGCTCGATCAGCGCTTCAATCGCGCGCTGCGATTCGCGAATGCCCGCTTCGTCCACTTTGCGCTCGACGCTGCTGATTTCGATGATGTCATACCACGCGCGCATCACATGACCGGCATTGATGGTCACTGCGCGCATCGGCGCGTGCGGAAAAATAAAACGCAGCGGCAAATGATCCGGCAAACCGAGTTCCTTAACGACCGGCATGAAGTCGTTACCGTCGGCGCCGAGGCCGTGCATCCAGATCACCGCGCCGACGGGGTCGTGGCCGGTGTTGAGTTCGATTGCCTGGAGAAGTGCGGTCATATGTCTCTGCTGTAAACGATAATCAAGCGCTCGATCATAACGGAAGCGCGGCGGAGATCACAAGCAGATGCGTTAACGCGCGCAGCAATTATTTTAGGCAATGCCTGAAACGGCAATGCAGGCGCGGCTTCCGCGCATGGCATTGCCAGACGCCGCGCTGCCATTGGGCGCTGGCACGGCGGATCGGCGCTGCTTACAACCAACTCTGAATAGGCGACGGGCGTATAGGGTTCAAACTATCGGATATCCTCGGCGCGCAAGGGGATCATGCGGCCCTTTGTGACGGTTCGCTGATAAGCAAACGGCCCGTGATGGCTTGATGCAGTAGGCGCCACTGTGCTCGGACTCTTTCCACGCTGGCGTGCTTGACGTGCCCGAAGCCGCGAATTTGTTCCGGCAACCCCGCCAGTTCGATAGCCTGGTTCAAATTAGACCCGCTTAGACACCCCAGCACGTCCTCCATAGTCGCCACGTAGTCCGTAATAAGTTGCCGCTCCATGCGTCGCTCGGCCGTCTTGCCGAATATATCCAGTGCCGTACCACGCAGAAACTTTAGCTTCGCTAGCAGTTTGAACGCGCTCAATACCCACGAACCATATGCCGCCTTGATTAAATGACCTTGCGCGTCGCGCTTTGAGAACAACGGCGGCGCGAGATTAAACTTCAACTTGTAGTCGCCGTCGAAGGTCGCTTTAAGACGTTTTTCGAATTCGCCGTCGGCGTAAAGTCGCGCCACTTCGTATTCGTCCTTGTAGGCCATCAGTTTGAAAAACGACCGCGCGACAACTTTAGTAAGTGCATCGCCTTTGCCCAGTTTTGCTTCCGCAGTTCGTACCTTATCGATGAAGGTCTCATAGAGTTTCGCATAGGCGGCATTCTGGTACTCGGTCAAAATTGCGACGCGCTTGCGCACGATTACGTCCAAACTCTCCGGGATTGATACTACGACGGGTTTTGCAGGTGCGGTCGCGCGCTCCACCAGCGCTATATCGATGGCCGCACGCCGACCCCATTGGAATGCTTGCGTGTTGCTATCCACCGCCACGGCGTTCAATTCGATTGCGCGCTGCAACGACGCCGCGCTTAACGGTATCAGTCCCTTTTGAAAAGCGTATCCGAGCATGAATAAATTCGCGGCAATTGAATCACCGAGCAACGCGGTGGCTATCCGTGTCGCATCAACAAAATGTGAACGGCCGGCCACTGCTTCGTCGATCAGGGAGCGGATTGTGTCAGACGGAAACTGCCAATCCGGATTCTGAGCAAATTGGCCCGGTGGTTGTTCGTGCGTGTTGATTACAGCTACAGTCATGCCTGGTCGGGTCTTGGCGATGGCATCTTGTGCGCCGGCGGTCAACATGTCGCAACCGAGAATTAAATGCGCCTCGCCGGTCGCGATACGTTGTGCATGAATTCCATCGGGTTGCATGGCGATCCGCACGTGGGATGTCACGGCGCCGTTCTTCTGCGACATGCCGGTCATATCGAGTACCGACACCCCTTTGCCCTCCAGATGTCCGGCCATACCGAGCAGCGCGCCGATGGTAATTACGCCCGTACCGCCGATGCCCGTGATAAGGATGTTGTAGTTCGACTCCAGTAATGTAGGTAATTGGGGATCCGGCAAATCGACCGACGCCGCGGATGCCGCGTCGGTTCGCGCGCGAGTTTTCTTAACCCGCGCGTTTTCGACCGTCACGAAACTCGGGCAAAATCCTTCTACACAGGTCAGGTCCTGATTACAGGAGGATTGATCGATGACGCGTTTGCGGCCCAAATCTGTTTCCAATGGCAGAATGGACGTACAGTTGGACTGTATACCGCAATCGCCGCACCCTTCGCATACCGCTTCATTGATGAATACT
>JANNMV010000280.1:0-2730 GCA_031398205.1 Pseudomonadota bacterium
GAAATTCTGAAAGCGCCCGGATTCGTTGTGCTCGATCAGGCGATTGCAGCCATGCTCGCCGATCCGGTAGGGCAAGCTGCATTCGACTATTCGACCATCCGGCGCGCGCCGTTGCGCGACGCACTGTTCCGTTCGCTCAATATCAACGCGGCGAAAATCTGTTGTACCAATGATGCGCGTTTACCGTCGGCGCGAATGGATGAAGATACGCAGGTTGGTGTCGTCACCGGGAACGCAGCCCTAAATCTTTTCTACGCCCATTGTGCGCGTTGTCATGCTACGCGGGAGCCGTTTCCACCTAACTTCATGCGTGGCGCGGCCCGTGATGTTGAACAGAGTTTGCAGCGCTGCGCCGAGCGAATTTTTTTCCGGCTGAGCATGTGGCAAGTCGAGCCGGATGTTCGCCCGAAAACGCCGATGCCGCCGCTGGCGGCGTTGCCAACCCATGCGGATCAATGGGCGACGGGTGGCGCGCTGGCCGCCATGCGCGCCTACGTGGAGCCGTTCGTCGATGGCGCGCTGAAACACTCGTCGGACCAATGGCTCGGCCGCAGTTATGAGGCGCTGCGCCCCTGTTCGCTGCATTGAAACGATGAGTCGTTAGGAGAATTCGCACCATGGCCAAACTCGAAGAAGCCTATCCGTCCGGACCCACGCGCGGGCAATTGTCCAGAGTGAAGTGGTATCGCCGCCTGTGGTTGTGGCTGGCGTTTTCCATCGGCGTGCCGCTGATTTTCGGCATCTACGCGGCGCTGCGTTTTCTCCCGGATCACACCGCGCATTACGCCAGTCCCGAAGAACATTTCAAATACGGTTCCACCGGCGGCGAGCGTACCGTCGGCTTCCCGCTTAAGATCTGGCAGGCACTGCCCCAGGTGTGCCGTGAATACTTGCCCGCAGCCATGCCTGCCCCGGAAGCCACGCCCTATGCGGCGTTTGGCATGGTATACGAAGCGAATAAGGAATTGCCGATTGGTGTGTCCAAACGCCGTCACCTCGGAATCGATCGGGTGTTTTTGATTGCGGCGCATGTCATACCAGCACCGTGCGCGATACGCCGCAAAGCGTCGCCAGGGTCTACACCGGCATGCCGGCGAACACACTGGACATGCTGGCGTTCCAAACATTTTTCTTTAATTGCAGCGCCGACGCGAAGTTCAGTGCCGAATATATCGTTCCGGAAATCGATAGACTGATGGCAAAAAATAAAGGCCGTCTCAGCGCGATCGATCGTTACATCGTGTATCCGGTCGCGATCTGGATCATGCGCGATCGCCTGCTGTCGTTACGCAATCGTTTTGCATGGGCGCAGAATGAGCCGCGCTGGGGGCCGGGCCGCGTCGATACGTTCAATCCGGGCAAGGCCGGGTACTTCAATTTTCCGTTTGCGAAGCTAGCGGAACATGAAGTGCAAGCGCCGGCGGATTTTCCCGCCGTATGGAATCAACGCCAGAAAACCGGCATGCATTTGCACTGGGACGGCAACAATGGCAACGTCGTCGAGCGCAACAAAAACGCCGCGTTCGCCACCGGCGCCACGCCGCCCACCATCGATCTCGAATCCATCGGCCGCGTGGAAGCGTGGCTGAAGGATGTGAAGCAACCGGCTTATCCCTATGCGATCGATCAAACCAAGACGGCGGCGGGTGGAACGATTTACGCCGAGTATTGCGCAGGGTGTCACGGCGCTAACGGACAAACGTTTGCGCCGAACCAAGGTCTGCCGCAAACCGAATGCTTGAAGTCGGGCGAATCCGAAGGCATTTACGGCGCCACTGTCGGCAAGATCACGCGCATCGAAGATATCGCGACCGATCGGCGGCGGCTCGATTCATTCAGCTACGTGCTCGCCGTCAATATGGGCACGCCCTACGCCGGCACGCCGTATCGTTTTTGTCACTATCGAAAAACCTTTGGTTACGCAAATATGCCCCTTGATGGTTTGTGGTTGCGCGCGCCGTATTTACACAATGGCTCGGTGCCGAACCTGCGCGATCTACTTGAGGTCGCGGATAAACGGCCAAAGGAATTTTATCGTGGCAACGACGTGTTTGATCCAATCAAAGTGGGTTTCGTGTCGGATGTTGCCGAAGAAGGCGGACGCAAATATTTTCGCTTCGATACGAGTATTGCGGGGAATGGAAATGGCGGGCACGAAGGTAAAAATTATGGCACCGAACTGACGTCAGAAGAAAAGGACGCGTTGGTTGAGTTTTTGAAGACGTTTTAATTTAATGAGCGTTTAGGACGAGATTGCTTCGTCGCTTCGCTCCTCGCAATGACAGATTTGATGTGGTCGTTTCCCCGGTATGGCTCGACAGTTTTATGTTTACATGATGACCAATGAAAGGAACACGGTGGTCTATACCGGTATTACGAATGATTTGAAACGTCGCGCTTACGAGCATCGAGAAGGACTGTGCGAAGGATTCACGAAACGCTATCGGGTATGCAAGTTGGTGTACTACGAAGTTGCCGAGAATCCCTACTCGGCGATATCCCGAGAGAAGCAAATCAAAGGCGGCTCGCGAGCCGACAAGATGAAATTGATAGAAGACTTCAATCCTGACCGGCGAGACCTGTACGATGACCTATAAATTTCCAACCATGTCATTGCGAGGAGCAAAGCGACGAAGCAATCTCGCCGTAGTGTCGCTAACGCCACAAACCGCCGCAGATCGATCGGATTAGGAGTACGACCATGCGCACCACCAACACCGAGAAGAAACC
>JANNMV010000187.1:0-1788 GCA_031398205.1 Pseudomonadota bacterium
TTTCCGTCGCTGGATCTTGTGCCGCTCGCCAACGAGCTGCCGCTGGCAAAGGTCAGCGCCTTCAGTGTCGATGATGCCTCGACAACGGAAATCGACGATGCGTTTTCTGTGACGATGCTGCCCGGCGACCAAGTGCAAATTGGCATTCATATCGCCGCGCCCGCGCTCGGCATTGCCTTTGACGACGCGGTGGATCGCATCGCCCGGCAACGCCTCTCGACGATCTACATGCCGACGCGAAAAATCACCATGTTGCCGGAAAACGTGATTAAGCAATTCACGCTCAGCGAAGGCCGCACGGCGCCCGCTTTGTCGCTTTATCTTACGTTCGCCGGCAGCGACTACACCTTGATCGAAACGAAAACGCGGCTCGAATCCGTATCGATCAAGCACAACTTGCGCCACGATCAATTGGACGAGCATTTCACCGAAGCGAATATCAACAGTGGTCTGGGCGACTATCCGTACAAAGCCGAGCTCATGACTTTGTGGCGCATCGCCAAAAAGCTAGAAGCGGGGCGTGGCAAAGCCGAAGCCGGGCCGCCGCCGCTCGATTACAATTTTTATATCGAAGGCGATCACGTTCGCATCGTGCCTCGGCTGCGCGGCTCGCCGATCGACAAAGTGGTATCCGAGTTGATGATCAAAGCGAATGCCGAGTGGGGCCAGCGCCTCGCCGAGGCCAACATCGCCGCCATTTATCGCACCCAGGGCAATGGCAAAGTCAGCATGAGCGTGGAACCCGGTGGCCATCAAGGTTTGGGGGTTTCGCACTACGCCTGGTCCAGCTCGCCGCTGCGCCGTTATGTCGATTTGGTCAATCAGCGCCAACTGATCGCCTGGGTTAGTGGTGCGCCGCCGCCCTACTCGCGCACCTCGGACGAACTGGGCGCCGCGATCCGCGCTTTCGAAATCGCCTACGACGCCTATTCGGACATTCAGCGCAAGCTTGAGCGTTACTGGTGCCTGCGCTATCTGCAGCAAGAAAAAATTGAAATCGTCAAAGCCAGCGTGTTACGCGAAAGCCTGGTGCGCCTGTCCGGTCTGCCGCTGGTATGTCGTGTGCCATCGTTGCCGAATTTGCCGTTCGGCACCGAGGTCGAAGTGGAAATCGGCACTATCGATCTCTGGGCAATCGAGTTATCCTGTCGCTTCAAATCCAAGCTGCCAGACTGATCAGATGACCCGCCTGCCGCGGACGATCATTCGTTTTGAAGGACGCGCTTTTCACACCAGCGCATCGGAGCGGTTTGTCACCGCGTTGTCGATCTCGATCGTGCTGCATGCTTTTTTCATCCTCGGCGCCTATTTCAAAGTGCCCGACGCGCAGCCGTTCAAAAGCAATCAAAACGGCCTCGACGTGGTCTTGGTGAATAGCAAGTCGGCGGATCGTCCGCGCGAGCCAAAAGTGTTGGCGCAAGCAAACCTTGATGGCGGCGGCAACACCGACGAGAAGCGCCGCGCCAAATCGCCATTGCCGACACTGGAAGATAAAATCACCGAACTCGAACAAACCATGGCGCAAATGGCCAAGGCGGCGCAGTTGCCGAGCAAATATTCGACTAAACTGCTGACCTCGCCGCGTGATCCCCAACATATCGAGCAAGGCGCAACGGTGCAGCAAAACGATGCCGCGACAACGAGCGAAAGCGCCGCCGACGACGATCCGACCGAGTTCAGCAACCCACTGCAGAGCCGGCTGGTCAGCCAAGTTATCCAGCGCGCGCGCCAGATCGCGCGCTTAGAAGCGCAGATCTCGAAAGAGTATCAGGCCTATCAACAGCGGCC
>JANNMV010000212.1:0-5368 GCA_031398205.1 Pseudomonadota bacterium
AGATGGCATTGCGCCAGCGACTGCGGATGGGAATAAACGCGCTTGATGCTCATGAAATCAACCGCCGCGGAGCGCGCCAGGAGATGATGATGAATCCGCAGCATCACCTCGCCGCAAACGTGCAGCGGCGTCTGCAACATCAGATCCAAGGATTTGCCAATGGCGCCTTCGGTGGAATTCTCCACTGGGACGATCGCGAATCCAACCGTTCCGGATTCGGCGCGCCGAATCACCTCGTCGAAGGAGGCACAGGGCACGACCTCGGCGGCGTGGCCGAAATGTTTGATCGCCGCCGCTTCGGAAAACGTGCCGGGTGGACCAAGATGAGCGACCTGCACCGGTCTTTCCAGCGCCAAACAGGCAGACATGATTTCGCGAAATAGATAGGCGGCGGTCGCGTCGGAAAGTGGCCCCGGATTTTTCTCCATCACGCGACGCAACACTTCCGCTTCACGTTCCGGCTTGTAGGCAACGCCGGACTTCAGGTGACCGATGCGCTGCGCCACTTCGGCACGTTGATTCAGGAGCTTAAGCATCTGCGCATCGATTTCATCAATGCTCACACGTAATTTGTTCAACTCCTCCGACATATACTAGGCCGGCTCCAACGGAATAGCGCGCACCGACAGGATACCCTTGATACTGGAAATTTTGCCGACCACGCCAGACGAAATCGCACTATCCACGTCCACCAGCGTATAGGCGACTTCGCCTTTGGACTTATTCAGCATATTGTGGATATTCAAATTAGATTCGCCCAGGCTGCTGGATATTTGCGCCAACATATTCGGCACATTGGCATGGGCGATACCCAAGCGGAAGGGCGATTCGCGCGCCATTTGCGCATTAGGAAAGTTGACCGAATTGCGAATATTGCCGTGCTCGAGAAAGTCCTTGATCTGATCGACCACCATCACGGCGCAATTCTCTTCGGCTTCCGCCGTGGAGGCACCCAGATGCGGAAACGCTATCACATGGGCATTGCCGCGCAACTTTGCGGACGGAAAATCGGAGATGTAATACTTGATTTTGTGCGATTGGATTCCCCCCAGCACGGCGTCATCGTCAATCAATCCATCGCGCGCGAAATTAAGCAAAACGCTGTGGTTGCGCATCAGGCTAATGCGCTCCGCATTGATAAGATGGCGCGTCTTATCCAGCAAAGGTATGTGCAAGCTGATGAAATCCGCTGCCTTGACCACCTCTTCCACGCTTTCGGCTTTTTTGACCTGTGATGGCAAACGCCATGCGCCTTCCACGGTAATCTCGGGATCGTAGCCAATGACTTTCATACCGAGTTTAATGGCGGTTTCCGCTACCAGTGAGCCGATCGCTCCCAAGCCAACAATACCCAGCGTATGGTTCGGTAATTCGTTACCGGCAAAAAGTTTTTTCTTTTCTTCCATTAACGCGTGCAGGGTTTTATCGTCCGCTTCGGGCATTTGGCTGACAAAGTTCAGCGCCGGTATGAGATTTCGGCTCGACAATAACACAGCAGTCAGCACCAACTCGTTCACCGCATTGGCATTGGCGCCGGGTGCGTTGAATACCGGTATGCCGCGCGTCGATAACTTCGCAACCGGGATATTGTCAGTGCCGGCGCCTGCACGCCCGACGGCACGTACACTTTCGGCTATCGGCAGATCGTGCATCTTCTGCGAACGGACCAAAATCGCATCGGGCGCCGCAGCGGTATTTGCCACCGCGTAACGCTTCTCCGGCAACCGTTTCAATCCGACATTGGAAATGTTGTTAAGTGTTTGGATACTGAATTGCGACATTTACTTCCAAGATTGTGATGTCAGGATAAGCGGTAATGATACCGGTAACGGCGGCAAAAATCAGCCGTGCTTCGTGGCGAAGTCGCGCATAAATTCGACCAAGGTCGTTACGCCCGCCAATGGCATGGCGTTGTAGATCGAGGCGCGCATGCCGCCTACCGATCGGTGACCTTTCAGTTGAATCAAGCCAATTTGCTTGGCTTTCTTCAAGAATGCGTCGTCTAGTTTTTCATCGCGCAGCGTAAACGGAATGTTCATACGCGAGCGGTCGGATTTCACCACCGGCGAGCGGTAAAAATCGCCACCGTCGATGACATCGTAAATCAATTTCGCTTTGGCAACATTATGTTTTTCCATCGCCGCGAGACCGCCAAAGCGCTTGAGCCATTGGAACGTCAAACCAGCGATGTAGACGCTATAGGTTGGCGGCGTATTGAGCATCGAATCGTTTTCCGCTTGCACTTTGTAGTTCAACATCATCGGCGTACCAGGCAAGGTCTGGCCAAGCAAATCTTCGCGAACGATAACAATGGCCAATCCAGCGGGTCCGATATTCTTTTGCGCACCCGCATAGATCAAACCATAACGGCTCACGTCTACCGGCCGCGACAGAATATGCGATGACATGTCCGCTACCAGTGGTACCTCGCCGGTATCAGGAGTCCAATTGAATTCAACGCCGCCGATGGTTTCGTTGGTGCAAATGTGAACGTAGGCGGCATCCTTGGAAAGCTGCCACGCCGATTGCGGCGGAATGTAACTGAAATTCTTGTCCTCGCCAGACGCCGCGATGTTCACTTTGCAATAGATTTTGGCTTCTTTGATCGCCTTCTTTGCCCACTCGCCGGTGTTGAGATAATCGGCCGACGTTTTTCCACGCAGCAGATTCATCGGGATCGCCGCGAACTGCATGGTCGCACCACCTTGCAGGAAAAGCACTTTGTAATTTTCCGGGATCGCCAACAATTCGCGTAAGTCTTTTTCCGCGTCCGCGTGAATCGCCATGTACTCCGGCCCGCGGTGGCTCATCTCCATAACCGACATGCCGCTACCGTGCCAGTCAAGCATTTCCTCTTGCGCTTGAGTCAGCACTGCTTCGGGCAGTACCGCCGGGCCCGCACTAAAATTGAATATACGACTCACTCTGCTTCGTCCTCCGATTCTGCAACCCTGGATACACTTACAAGTGTGTCGCCATCATCCAATCCGATCAGGGTCACGCCCTGTGTCGAACGGCCCATTTCTCGTATGCCTTTAACCTTGGTTCGAACCAATATGCCCGCACTGGTTATGAGCATGATTTCATCGACTTCGGTGACCAAGGTCGCCCCGACAACTTTGCCATTACGGGCACTGGTTTGGATGGCGATCATGCCCTGGGTACCGCGCCCATGGCGGGTGTACTCGGCAATCGAGGTGCGCTTGCCATAGCCTTTTTCTGTTGCCGTCAGCACCGATTGTTCTTCGTTTTCCGCAACAAGCAAGGCGATGACCTTGCCCTCTTTAGTGAGTCTCATGCCGCGCACACCGCGCGCGTTACGGCCCATGGGACGAACATCGTTTTCGTCGAATCGCACCGCTTTGCCTTCGTCGGAGAACAACATCACATCATGCTTGCCATCCGTAATCGCGACGCCGATCAAGCGGTCGCCGTCGTCCAAATCCACGGCGATAATGCCGGCCTTGCGCGGGTTGGAAAAGTCAGTCAGCGGCGTTTTCTTCACCGTACCGAATTGCGTCGCCATAAAGACGTAATGATTCGCGTCGAATTCTTTGACTGACAACACGGCGTTAATCTTCTCGTGTTCTTCGATCTGCATCAAATTAACGATGGGCTTGCCGCGACTAATGCGACTACCCTGCGGGACTTCGTATACCTTGAGCCAATAAACACGACCGCGATTGGAGAACGCCAAAATTGTGTCGTGTGTGTTAGCGACGAAGAGATTCTCGATGAAGTCATCTTCTTTTGTCGCCGTCGCCTGCTTGCCGCGCCCACCGCGAATTTGCGCGCGATAGTCAACCAGCGGCTGCGCTTTAATGTAACCGCCGTGGGATAACGTAACCACGACATCTTCCGGCGTGATCAAGTCCTCGATACTCATTTCTTGGCCGTTGGCGATGACTTCCGTGCGGCGCTTGTCGCCGAATTGCTTCTTCACGTCGGCCAACTCATCGCCAATGATCTTAGTAATGCGCGCCGGACTGCCTAGGATATCGAGCAGATCGACGATTTGATCCATTACATCCCGATATTCTTGAACAATCTTGTCTTGCTCCAGGTTGGTTAGGCGTTGCAACTGCATTTCCAAAATGCGCTGCGCCTGAACTTCGGAGAGGCGATAACCGCTAGTTTGATTTTCCTGCTGCAAACCAAACTCGGTGGCCAAACCGTCGGGGCGGGAACTGTCGGTCGAGGTGCGGCCCAACATTTCTTCCACCAACTTGGAACGCCACACCTTGCCCATCAATTTCTCTTTGGCGATCGCCGGCGTTTCCGATGCTTTGATCAAGGCAATAATTTCGTCAACATTCGACAACGCGACGGCCAGGCCTTCCAAAATATGCCCACGCTCACGCGCCTTACGCAATTCGAATACCGTTCGGCGGGTGACAACTTCACGGCGATGGCGCAGGAATGCTTCGAGAATCTGTTTCAGATTCAATAAGCGTGGCTGACCATCGACCAAGGCGACCATGTTCATGCCGAAGGTGTCTTGGAGTTGCGTATGCTTATACAAGTGGTTCAGAACAATCTCGGGCACTTCACCGCGCTTGAGCTCGATCACCACTCGCATCCCGGACTTGTCCGATTCGTCGCGCAGATCGGAAATACCGTCAACTCGCTTTTCGCGCACCAATTCACCGATTTTGATCAGCAGATTGGCTTTGTTAACCTGGTACGGCAATTCGTCGATGATGATCGACTGGCGGCCACCCTTATCGAGATCTTCGAAATGAATACGGCCGCGCATTACTACCCGGCCGCGCCCGGTACGGTAACCGTCGTGGACGCCCTCGATACCATATATGATGCCAGCCGTCGGGAAATCCGGAGCGGGGATAACCTTGATTAGATCATCAATGGTCAACTCGGGATTTTTCAGTAGCGCGACACAGGCGTCAACCACCTCGGTCAGATTGTGGGGCGGCATGTTGGTCGCCATCCCGACGGCGATGCCGCTTGAGCCGTTCAGCAACAAATTCGGAATCCGCGACGGCAAAACCGATGGTTCTTGCTCTTTTCCGTCGTAGTTCGGCACGAAATCGACGGTTTCCTTATCGATATCCGCCATTAACTCGCCGGCGATCTTGGCCAAGCGGCACTCGGTGTAACGCATTGCCGCCGGGTTGTCACCGTCGACGGAACCGAAATTGCCCTGGCCGTCGATTAGCGGATAGCGCAACGAAAAATCCTGGGCCATGCGCACCAGCGCATCATAAATAGCGTTATCGCCGTGCGGATGGAACTTACCCATCACGTCGCCTACAATTCGGGCGCATTTTACAAACGGCCGATTCCAGACATTGTTTGCTTCATACATGGC
The DNA here is from genome assembly GCA_031398205.1 of Pseudomonadota bacterium. GTDB lineage: Bacteria > Pseudomonadota > Gammaproteobacteria > Burkholderiales > JALYOK01 > JALYOK01. The sequence goes on from JANNMV010000212.1 coordinate 5,330, forward strand.
AAACATCACACGGCGATGAACCGGTTTAAGACCGTCGCG
>JANNMV010000258.1:0-1742 GCA_031398205.1 Pseudomonadota bacterium
CGACACCACTTGCCAAGGCCAGGCGCAGGGTTTTTCCATAGACCGCATCGATGGCATCGGCGGGGCGTACTTCATGCACATCGCCACGCTGCACGCAAAACACCAACACGCTACGAAATCCCTCGGCCACCATGGCGATCAACTCGCGCAGATGTTTGCTGCCGCGCTCGCTCACGGCATCGGGAAATAAAGCGATGCCATTGTCAACCGCGGCGGTGACATTTTTCACTTCGACATAGCACGGCGGTTTTTCTGCGTGACCGTCCAGCAAAATATCGATGCGACTATTTTCGTTGCCATAGCGAACTTCCGTCTTGATCTCGCGGTAGCCAGACAATTCTTTGATAACCCTGGCTTCGATGGCCTCGATCACGAGGCGATTGGGATAACCCGTATTAATGCCGACGATCACGCCAGACGGGGCTTCGACTAACTCCCAAGTGTGCCGGTATTTGCGCGTTGGACTGTCCGAAGAACTAAGCCACACGCGGCTTCCGGGCACATTACAACCGAGCATCGAGCCGGTGTTGGGGCAGGCAGCGGTGATCATTGCGCCGCTGTCTAGTTCAACGTCGGCAAGAAAACGCTTGTAGCGCTTGATGAGGTGGCCGGATTCGAGCGCCTGAGAGAACTTCAAGTATTGGGCGCGGCGTTTTTTTGCTCGGCGATCTCTTGATGAACTTGCGCCATATCCAGTTCGCGCGCTTTACCGATGAGCTCCTCGAACTGCTTACCCGGCAACGCGCCCGGCTGGCTAAAAACGATGACCTTCTCGCGAAAAATCATCAGCGTGGGAATCGAACGAATATTGAACGTCGCGCCCAGCTCTTGTTCTTCTTCAGTGTTAAGTTTGGCGAATACCACATCGGCATGCTGTTCTGATGCCGCCTCGAACACCGGGGCAAATCCGCGGCACGGCGCGCACCAAGGCGCCCAAAAATCGATGATGACGAATGGATTGTCAGTGACCACTTGTTCGAAATTGTCTTTGGTCAACGTAATGGTCGCCATGGCTTTCCTTTCTTATCGCGCAAAATTGCGGGCTGATTTAGTTGCGAAATGTTATCACACTGTGGGGGCAACAAATGGCAGTTGTGCGGCGCGCATTTGCCCGATAGCATGCGCAAATCGTGAAAGAACAACCGTGCCCAATTTTCTGAACAACATCGCGCGCAAACTTTATGGCGTTTATGCCTTAACGTTGTTTTGCGTTTTATCGCTGATTGCGCTTGTGTGCGTAACCTTCTTGCCGGCGCAACGCCACGCCTATCGCGCCGCACAGTTTCTCGCGAAACTGATTTTCATCGGCTGGGGCATGCCGCCAAGGATTTCCGGGCTGGAATATTTACCCCGCGACGAGACCTATATCCTTACTTCCAATCACGCCAGCTACATCGATGGCGTGTTGTTGTTCGCCTACCTGCCGCAACCCCACAGCTTCGCCATTAAGATCGAAATCGCCGCCTTCGCGCCACTGCGATTTTTTCTGACACGCATCGGCATGCGTTTTGTCGATCGCTTTGACGCCCACAAGAATGTCACGCAAACGCGAAGATTGCTAGAGCTGTTACGGCAAGGAGTCCGTTTAGCGTTTTTTTCGGAAGGGACCTTTCAACGCGAACCAGGCTTATTGCCGTTTCGCTTAGGCGCGTTTCGCGTCGCAAGCCTTGCACAAGTGCCGGTGATTCCGTTGCTGATACGCGGAAGCCGCTCGGTGTTGCCGGCGGGATCGTGGTTGCCTC
>JANNMV010000297.1:0-3425 GCA_031398205.1 Pseudomonadota bacterium
CGAATCGCAGCGCTAAAGCGGCATCTGAGATAAAAATAGTGTTCATTGCCTCGCCCAGTCCTGCGCTCGTTCCTCCGCGCTACACGCGCCGTACATCTCCACGTTGGGCGTCTCAATATGGCGTGCATGGTATTGACAATATGTAGCCAACCGGCTACAGTTAATCCATGATCGAACTGCGCAAGACTGACCTCTTCGTTCAATGGCTTGACGACCTGCGGGACCTCCGGGCGAGAGCGCGCTTCCAAGCAAGGATTGAACGGCTCGTTGCTGGAAATCCCGGAGATGTCGAGCCGGTTGGTGAAGGTGTCTCAGAGTTGCGGATCAACTACGGTCCCGGTTACCGGGTGTATTTCAAGAAGCGGGGGCGTGAGTTGATTATTCTGCTGGCCGGCGGAGACAAAACCACCCAAGCCAAGGACATCAAGGTCGCGTTGCGACTCGCACGTAATCTTTCGGAGTAACCACATGGGCAAGACCATTACAACTCGCTACGATGTCGCTGAGCACCTCAGAACGCCTCAAGAAATGGCAGCTTATCTTGAAGCTTGCCTTGAAGAAGCCGACGGAGATGCTGCATTCATTGCCAAAGCACTTGGCGATATTGCTCGCGCCAAGGGTATGTCTCAGGTCGCGCGAGACGCCGGGCTGTCCCGCGAGAGCCTTTACAAGGCACTTTCCGGCGAACGCAGCCCAGGCTTCGACACCATTCTCAAAGTCATCGGAGCGCTTGGGCTGAAGTTGCATGCAGAAGCCAGCCAAACGCCCAACCCATCCATCAACACGGACGCTGCGCGATGAAGCCGCGTCGCGCTGGTTATATCAGACGTGTGCGATGGTGAGCTTTCTAGCGTCCGATCAAGCCGGTTATATTTCCGGCCAGGTGATTTCGATTAATGGTGGGATGGCATAGTCAGGAGGCGCGCGCTGCTTGCCTGGTTCTAGGCCAGTGGCTAGACTTGGGCTACCCGGTCGCGGCATGACATGCCCTGCAAGCCAGTATCCATGCGGGTCTTCACTGCCCGCGACGCAACTCGCAGGGCTATGCGGCCTGCAATAAAAATTCGACCTTGACCGCTTCGAATGGAAAAACGATTCCTCCGCCTTCGGCTCGATCGAGTACGCCGGCGTTGAGCAACGCCACCACATCGCCGTGCACGGCCTTAACATCACGGCCAACGCGACGTGCCGCCTCACGAATCGACACCGGGCCCGCGCCGCAAAGGGCCTTGAGCAATTCCCATCGCTTCGCGGTGAGCACTTGCCATAGCAACTCGGGCGTCGCAAAGCTTGTGCGCGCGGCCTTTTGTTGCTTGCCGGATTTCCAAGCTTGTACGAAGTCCGCCATCGAATCGGCCGGCGCGCGTACATCAAGCGTTACGGTTTTCATTGTTCCACCTCGCAATATCCAGTTGAAAATCCGCGATCAGTCGATCCGGTGTGGTGAAATGGTAGGCGCTCTCTTTGTCACCATAATGACGATGGCCGCCTTTGCCCGCCTCGTTGTCATAGCGAATCACACATTCACCGCCCACCACATAGGCCAACCGATACTTGAATTCGTGAGTTGAGCCGGTAACAGGCTTTGGGGTACGCCACAACACCAATTCCGCGAATGCTGTCTCGGAATAGGCGATGCGGGTACGAACCAACTCGACAGCCTTCATGCTGGATAGCATAACAACACCGATGCGTGTTGTCAATTACTCCAACATGCGCTTATTCAGCAGGCGTAGCCCAATGAAACTCGAGGATCGAGTTTCCAGAATTCGCTACCTTGCTTTTTGATAATACAAAACGAATATTCGCTAATCTGTCATCCCCGCGAGGGCGGAGATCCAGTGGCTTTCGCTTAACGCCGCCGGATTCCCGCCTTCGCGGGGCTGACGGTCTAGTATTCTGCCGAACTTTGGGAGTGATCTAACCGCAGCAATACCACAATAGCCTTGCCAGAAGACTTATGGATACTGCCTCGCAAGGCACTCACTGCCACAACGCAAGCAGGGCGCGGCTTCTGGCACTACCCTTGGTTCGCGATGGGGTGTGTCCGGGAATGTTATGATCTTTCGACGAAATTTACTTGATACACCATGACATCGACTAAGCAACACGACATCGCAATCCTCGGCGGCGGCCTCGCCGGCCTGACGCTTTCGCTGCAACTCAAGCAACGCTTGCCCGACCTCGACATCGTGGTGCTTGAGCGGCGTCGCCATCCCGTGCCCGCGGCGGCACATAAAGTGGGTGAATCGTCGGTGGAAATCGGTGCGCATTATTTTGCGAATGTACTCGGCCTGAAAGACTATTTGCAGAAGTATCAGTTAAAGAAATTCGGTTTTCGGTTTTTCTTTTCCGATGGCGAACGCGATATTACGCGTGTGACGGAATTGGGCGCGAGTACGTTTTTGTCGACGCCTGCCTATCAGATCGATCGCGGGTTGTTCGAGAATGCGCTCGCCGGTTTTGCGCAAGAACGCGGTGTGAAATTTGTCGACGACGCGATGGTGCGAAAGTTCTCGTTGAGGGACGGCGATGCGCTGCATACGCTGAGCTACGAGAAAGACGGTGAGACGCACCAGATTCAGGCGCGCTGGCTGGTGGACGCATCGGGTCGTGCGGGGATGATTAAGCGCCATCTCGATCTCGCCGAATTGAACGAGCACGACGCGAACGCGATTTGGTTTCGCATCGCCGAGCGTATCGATATCAACGATTGGTCGGATGATCGCGCTTGGCTCGATCGCTGCAACCCACCGAACCGTTGGCTCTCGACCAATCATTTGATGGGCGAAGGTTACTGGGCTTGGCTGATTCCGCTGGCGTCCGGTTCCCATTCCGTGGGCATTGTCGCCGATGCGAAGTTGCATCCGATCGATACAATGAATACCTTCGACAAGGCGATGAACTGGTTTGAAAAGCATCAGCCGCGCTTGTTTGATGCGCTCGACAACAAGCGCGATAAGCTTCAGGACTTCGCGTACTTCAAGCGTTTTTCCTACGGTTGCAAGCAGGTGTTCGCCGGCAAGCAGCGTTGGGCGCTGACCGGTGACGCGGGTGTGTTTCTCGATCCGTTTTATTCGCCCGGCAGCGATTTTATCGCCATTGCCAACACCTTTATCACCGAGCTAGTGGCGCAGGATCGCGCTGGCGGGCCGGTGGAAATGTACGCGAATATTTATCAGCAAATTTATTTTTCGCTGTATCAAAACATGCTGCCGCTTTACACCGGGCAATACAAACAATTCGGCGATCCCGAGGTGATGCCGGTGAAAGTGATTTGGGACTACACCTATTACTGGGGCGTGATGTGCCAGTTGTTTTTCCAGAACCGGCTGACCGATGTTGTCGCGATGGGACGCATGCAGAAGACGTTGGCAAACGTGCAGCAACTCAATATTGCGATGCAGTTATTTTTACGCGAGTGG
>JANNMV010000351.1:0-8770 GCA_031398205.1 Pseudomonadota bacterium
GTCCAGATCGGCGCCGTCTTCGGAATCACCGAGTTCTTTCTGGATCGCCTTGACCTGTTCATTCAAATAATACTCGCGCTGGCTCTTTTCCATCTGGCGTTTGACGCGGCCACGAATGCGTTTTTCCACTTGCAGGATATCAATTTCCGATTCGAGCAAAGTGAGCAAATGTTCGAGACGTTTGCGTACATCGAACATTTCTAAGATCTGTTGCTTCTGCTCAAGCTTGAGCGGCAAATGCGCCGTAATCGAATCGGCAAGACGACCGGGATCGTCGATCCCCGCAAATGACGTCAGCACTTCCGGCGGAATCTTTTTGTTGAGCTTGACGTATTGGTCGAACTGCGTGAGCAAGGTGCGGCGCATCGCTTCGAGCTCGTGATCGGCGAGCGGGCCGATCACCACGGGTGAAATTTCCGCCGACAGATGCGTCTTTTCATCATGCACGCTGGCGAGCTTGGCGCGCTGCGTGCCTTCCACCAGAACCTTCACTGTGCCATCGGGCAATTTCAGCATCTGCAAAATACTTGCCATACTGCCGACCACGTACAGATCGCTTTCCACTGGATCATCATTGACTGCGGATTTTTGCGCCACCAATAAAATATTTTTGCCCGCCTCCATGGCAATTTCCAGGGCGCGGATCGACTTCGGGCGGCCAACGAACAGCGGGATGACCATGTGCGGGAAAACCACGACATCGCGCAACGGCAGCAATGGCACCAGTGAGGCGGGGGTAAGCGTGGGGACGGTCATAGGTTTAAACCTTTCGTTATATTGCCCAGAGATGCGGCCGGAATGACCAATTTCAAGCCAGATTCAACTACGCGCCTAACTCGAGGGGCGCGTTAGGCGCGACAGCAACCGCTAATTCATTGATTAACGGTCATTCTCAAACGCCGGCCACCTTGGGCTGATCGGCATAAATTAGAAGCGGCGGAGTATCGCCATTGATGCATCCCTCATCGATTACGACTTTGGACACGTTACTCATTGACGGCAAATCAAACATGATATCAAGCAAGGAATGTTCGATAATGGAACGTAAACCACGCGCGCCGGTTCGGCGCGCCAACGCTTTTTTGGCAATCGCCTTAAGGGCTGGTTCGCGGAATTCCAACTCGACGCCTTCCATTGCGAACAACTTGTGGAACTGACGCGTCAGCGCATTCTTCGGCTCGATCAGAATGCGGATTAACGCGTTCTCGTCCAATTCTTCCAAGGTCGCCACCACCGGCAAGCGGCCGACGAATTCAGGAATCAAGCCAAACTTAATCAAATCTTCCGGCTCGCAACTGCGCAGTAACACGCCGATTTCTTTGCGGTCGTCTTTGCTTGAGACCGTGGCGCCAAACCCGATGCCACCACGCTCTGAGCGGTTGCGAATGATGCGCTCGAGGCCACCGAAGGCGCCGCCGCAAATGAATAAGATATTCGTCGTATCGACTTGGACGAACTCTTGGTTGGGATGCTTGCGGCCACCTTGAGGTGGCACAGAGGCAATCGTTCCTTCGATCAGTTTCAACAATGCTTGTTGCACGCCCTCGCCGGATACGTCGCGGGTAATCGACGGGTTATCGGACTTGCGCGAAATCTTATCGATTTCGTCTATGTAGACGATGCCGCGCTGCGCCTTTTCAACATCGTAGTCGCACTTTTGCAGCAGCTTCTGAATGATATTTTCCACGTCCTCGCCCACATACCCTGCTTCCGTCAGCGTAGTCGCATCGGCAATTACGAATGGGACGTTGAGCAGGCGCGCCAGCGTTTGCGCCAGCAAGGTTTTTCCGGAACCGGTCGGGCCAATCAAAAGAATATTGCTTTTGGCAACTTCAACGTCTGATTGCTTCGGCGATTGTTTGAGACGCTTGTAGTGGTTATAAACCGCGACCGACAGAATCTTTTTCGCCTGCACCTGATCGATCACGTATTGATTCAGGATACCGCAGATTTCCTGCGGAACCGGCAGATCGGCCTTGGCATTCTTGACTTCGGTGGTGTGGACTTCTTCGCGAATAATATCGTTGCATAGTTCAATGCACTCGTCGCAAATAAATACCGACGGACCGGCGATCAGCTTTTTCACCTCGTGCTGGCTCTTGCCGCAGAAAGAGCAATACAAGAGTTTTTCACCGCCTACTTTTTCAGCCATTGCTTATCGTCCTTTTAACGCTCAAACTGCCCGGGCTTACGCCTGGACTTCCGTTCGGCTGCTCAATACACGATCTATGATGCCATATTTTAATGCATCCTCGGCGCTCATGAAATTATCGCGTTCCGTATCGCGCTCGATCGTTTCCAGGGTCTGGCCCGTATGCGTCGCCATAATATTATTCAAACGCTTGCGCAAGTACAGAATTTCCTTGGCGTGGATCTCGATGTCCGACGCCTGTCCTTGAAAACCGCCGGACGGCTGATGAATCATCACGCGGGAATTCGGCAGACAAAAGCGCTTGCCTTTCGCGCCGGCGCTCAATAAGAACGCTCCCATCGAGGCGGCCATTCCCGTACACGTAGTGGATACGTCGGGCTTGATGAATTGCATCGTGTCGTAAATTGCCAGGCCCGCGGAAACGGAACCACCCGGCGAGTTGATGTAAAAGTTAATGTCTTTGTCCGGATTCTCCGATTCCAAAAACAACAATTGCGCCACGACTAAATTCGCGATCGAATCATTCACCGGGCCGACGAGAAATACCACGCGCTCTTTCAGCAAGCGCGAATAAATATCGTAAGCGCGCTCGCCACGGCCGCTTTGCTCGATCACCATCGGGATCAAGCCTAAGCCCTGTGGTTCAAATATTTGACGCTCGGTCATTTCGTGTTTCCCATAATCTCCTCGAACGGGGTTGCCACATCTTCCGTTTTCGCCTGACTCAGCGCCCACGCGACAACGTTATCTTCCATCACAACCGCCTGAACTTCTTGCAGCATTTCCGGCTGCTGGTAATACCAATCGACCATCGCGTCCGGCTGCTCATAACTCTTCGAATGCTCTTGGATGACCGCGCGAATCTGTTCCGGCTTGGCCTCCAACTTGTTCTGTTTCACCACCTCGCCAATAATTAGCCCAAGCGTTGCGCGGCGCCTGGCCGCGTCGTTAAACAATTCGATCGGCAGCGCCGCGTCTTTGGTCATCATACCGCGGGACTGGAAATCCTTCATGGCGTTTTGTTGCAAACGCCGCGCTTCCATTTCGATCAAGGTATGAGGGACTTCCAATTTGGCGCTATCGAGCAGAACTTGCATCACCGATTCTTTTAGTTTGCCCTGCATGCGGCGCTTCAGCTCACGGTCCAGATTCGCCGTCACGTCAGCGCGCAAATCGTCCAAATTGCCACTCTTAACACCGAGGGCTTGCGCGAAATTTTCATCCAGCGCCGGCAAATGCGGCTCGCTCACCTTGTTTACCTTCACCGTGAAACTCACGGTTTTGCCCGCTACTTGCGTGCCGTGATAATCAGCCGGGAAGGTGATGTCAAAGCGCTTACTGTCACCTGCGATTTGGCCAACGATATTCGCTTCGAAATCAGCCATCAGGCGGCCTTCGCCTAAAACTACTAGCGCACCCTTGGCTTGGCCGCCATCGAACGGCGTGTTGTCCAGAGTGCCATCATAGTCGATATCGACTTGATCGCCGTTTTTTGCGGCGCGCGAAACGGCGTCAAAGTGCACTCGCTGTTTGCGCAGTACTTCAATGGTCTTGTCGATCTGCGCTGCGTCGATGGTCGCGACGGCGCGCTTAACGGTCTTGTCCGTCAGCGTGCCTAAAACGATTTCCGGATAGACCTCGTAGACCGCCGTGAACTCGAAATTTTCTTCAGTCAGGCCATCGTCCTTCGGCTCAAAGCGCGGATAACCGGCGATGCGAATATTCTGTTCCTTAACCTTCTCGGAAAAAGAACGCTGCAACGAATCGGACATCACCTCTTGCCGCACCTGGCTACCGTATTGCTGGGCGACGATTTTCATTGGCACTTTGCCGGTGCGAAAGCCGTGAAACTTCGCGGTACGCGCAATCTCCCTCAGCTTGGTAACGACCTGCGATTCGATCGCGGCGGTCGGGAAAGAAAAATCGAGCTTACGTTCTAACGGACGTTCCTGCTGCACTTCTGCTTGCATTTATTTTTCCTAAAAATCTTTCTGGTGCGAAAGGAGGGACTCGAACCCACACACCTTACGGCGCTGGAACCTAAATCCAGTGCGTCTACCAATTCCGCCACTTTCGCGTCACAAACCCCGACGGCATTTGAGGAAACTGCGTTCGCCCAATCGATATGCCGTCACTTCTAAGTTCGCAGTTTAATATATTGGCCATCATCTGTCATTGTTCAAGGCTGGCCTGGGCCGTCAAAGCATGATCTAATCGATTGAACCCATTAGTAAATCAACCGGCTTAGGCATTACAACCGTTACCCCATTGAATCACGACAAAGTCATGACTGCGTTAGATCAACTCAATTCGTATCATCCCGCTGCCGCGCTGTTGCGCGATCGCGTCGTGCTCGTCACCGGCGCGGGTCAAGGTTTAGGCCGCGCCGTTGCGCTCGCAGCGGCGGACCATGGCGCGACGATTATTCTGCATGGCCGTAGCAGCGCCAAGCTAGAAAATACCTATGACGCCATCAGCGCCGCCGGTGGGCCGACACCGGCCATCGCGGCGCTCGATTTCGCCAGCGCCGGCACGCAAGATTTCGAGCAACTGGCACAAACAATTCAGCATGAATTCGGCCGTGTTGACGGTATCGTCCATTGCGCCGCATTGTTGAAACAATTGCAGCCGCTGGCCGACGAAAAATTAGACGACTGGCTCGCCTTGTTGCGCGTCAACCTTGCCGCACCGTTTGCCTTAACGCGCGCCTGCTTGCCCATGCTCAAGCGCCGCAACGACGCGTCGGTGATTTTCGTCTCCGAAAGCCACGGCCTGCGTCCCGCCGCCTATTGGGGTGGATTCGCGGTGAGCAAGTTTGCATTGGCCGGTTTACTAAAGGTTTGGACAGACGAACTGTCCAATAGCACGACCTTGCGCATGAACATCGTCGTGCCCGGGCCCGTGCAATCGCCACAACGGGCAGTAACTCACCCCGGCGAGGACAAATCCAAACGCCGGCGCGTAGAAGAAATAACACCCGCGTTCCTCTATTTGCTTGGGGAAGATGGCAAAAGGGTGTCGGGGCAAGTAATCGACTTGGAACCGCCTGCCTAAAACCTCATTCCGTCTGTTCGACCTGACCACCGGCCGCGGCCGCGCTGTCCAGTTCGTTCATTTCCTGCTGCGTTTCAGCTTCGATGAGCTCGGCCTCGTCTTGGGTAATTTCGTGGCTCGGCAATAGCACCGGATCCCGCCCGTTGTTGAGATCCGTCGCCAGCGGCTGCCGGGCACCGCCACCGGGTGGTACGTATTGCGGCGCAAGCTGATCCGGGCGTAACTCCACTTGACGCGGCAACGGCGGATCGTCGCGGCCCATTTCGCTTTCCGTCTGAGCATCCACAGACGGAACCGCGATGTCGCTCGGCGCCGCGAGGCGCGGAACGCTGCTGACGGCCTCACCGGTAGGCAAATCGATGCGGCTAGTGGCCGGCTGGGATGACGCCGGCTGATCCGACGTCGGCGCCGGTTGCGCTACGGACGCGCGTGTTGTCGGTGCGGCATCGGAATTGGGGCGAACGGAAAAAACATCGAGCAAATAAAAGATCGCGAACAGACCGGCGATAAGGCCTATTGGCAAGAATTTTGCGATGATATTGGCTAGGTCATTCATTTTTTATCAGCCCGTGCCACCACCCGCACGGCGCTTACCGTCCGCCAGTGCACGGCCTGCAAGCCAATATCCATGGGCCGTTCCGAGCATCGACTTATGCGCCCTGCAGCGCCTTAAGCGCTGCAATACCGGCGAATGTCGCGGCCAGCGAACCGATTAAGTGACTCGCCGTGTGCGCGAATGCCCAGCCGTACTCGCCGCGACTCAATAGCCCCGCCGCCTCGGCCGAAAAGGTCGAGAACGTCGTTAGGGCGCCGAGAAATCCGGTGACGCAAAACAATCGCACTTCCGGTGGCAAGCCGCTACGCGTCGAGAAATATTGCATGGCCATGCCGATCAAAAATCCGCCGGCGAGGTTGGCGATCAGCGTTCCCGCGGGTAAGCCAGGCGTGGCCGGGTTAAACCAATTTGCGAGCCACCAACGCAGCCACGCGCCGAGCGTTGCGCCAATGCCTACCGCGACAAAACCCTGCCACAGCATCAGTCGAGCCCGATCAACACGCGCAATTCCTCCGGCAGCAGCTCGGACTTACCGCGCTGATAGTCGATCCATACGATGGTGGAATCACCGTCCGCATACAGCGTCGACAAGTTGTTGGCATCGACAATTTCTTGATACATCGGAATGCTGGAACGTCCCAGCGATTTGACATAAGTGCGAACTTCAACCGTCGCCGGATAAACTATCGGAATACGAAAATTACACGCCGCGGCAACCAAGATCGGCCCATGGCCGACATTGCCCGACGGTGCGCCGATAGTCTCGAACCAGGAAATGCGCGCTTGCTCAAGGTATCGAAAATAGTTGGCGTTGTTAACGTGGCCGAAAATGTCCATGTCGCCCCAACGGACTTGCAATTGGATAGTGTGAATTAATTTTTTTGCCACTGCTCGCGGCGGCTGTTTGTTCGGCATGTAGGCGACTTCAACGTAGACAGGTTGCATTATAATCGCTTGTCTTATTTGAAGTCCCACTACAGGAGCAGAAATTGGCCGAACGCGAATCGATGGAATTTGACGTAGTGATCGTCGGAGCCGGTCCGGCGGGACTCGCCGCTGCCATTCGATTAAAACAACTCGCCGCGGAAAATAAACGCGATGTCAGCGTCTGCATTGTCGAAAAAGGCTCGGAAGTTGGGGCGCATATTTTGTCTGGCGCGGTGATGGATCCGCGCGCCATGAACGAACTCTTCCCTGACTGGAAAGAAAAAGGCGCGCCGCTCAACACGCCGGTCAGCGAAGATCAATTTTTGTTTCTCTCGGAAACCAGCGCGCGCAAAGTGCCGACCTGGCTGTTGCCGAAATGTTTTCACAATCACGGCAACTACGTCATCAGCTTAGCCAATGTCTGCCGTTGGCTCGGCCAACAAGCCGAAGCCCTCGGCGTCGACATCTACCCCGGCTTCGCCGCCGCGGAAGTGTTGTATCAGGAAAATGGCCGCGTAAAAGGCGTCGCCACCGGCGCCATGGGCATCGGCAAGGACGGCCAGCCTGGTGACAACTATCAGCAGGGCATGGAGTTGCACGCGAAATACACCTTCTTCGCCGAAGGTTGTCGCGGCCATCTGGGCAAACAACTCGAACAAAAATTTAATCTGCGCGCTGGAAAAAATCCGCAAGTTTATGGCATCGGTTTGAAGGAATTGTGGGACATCAAACCGAAAATGCATCAGCCGGGTTTAGTCATTCATTCCGGCGGCTGGCCGTTGGATAACGCCACTTATGGAGGATCGTTTCTCTACCACTTGGAGAACAACCAAGTCGCCGTCGGCTTCGTCGTGGGCTTGGCGTATACGAATCCTTACCTCAGCCCGTTCGAAGAATTTCAGCGCTATAAAACCCATCCCGAGATTCGCCGGTTTTTCGAGGGCGGCAAGCGCGTCGCCTACGGTGCGCGCGCCATCACCGCCGGTGGCTTGCAATCATTGCCCAAGCTCACCTTTCCCGGTGGTTGCTTGATCGGCGACGACGCAGGATTTCTAAATGTGTCGCGTATCAAGGGCAGTCACGCCGCGATGAAGTCGGGCATGCTCGCTGCTGAAACGGCGTTCTCCGCCCTATCCAATAACCCCGAGCAAACGGAACTGACAGGCTATCCGCGCGCCTTCGAAACGAGCTGGCTGCACGACGAGCTGCATCGTGCCCGCAACTTCAAACCGTGGATGAGCAAGCACCTTTACGTCGGCAGCCCCATGGTGTGGATCGATCAAACGCTGTTCGGCGGCAAAGCACCGTGGACATTGCGCCACCGGCATGCCGACCACGAAACGCTAACGAAAAAATCCGACGCGCAGCCTATCGTCTATCCGAAACCGGATGGCGTGCTGAGCTTCGACCGGCTATCGTCGGTGTTCGTCTCCAACACCAACCACGAAGAAAATCAGCCCGCTCATTTGACCTTGAAAAATGATGACGTGCCGGTGCAAACCAATCTCGCGCTCTATGACGGACCCGAGCAACGTTACTGCCCGGCGGGCGTGTACGAATTCGTCGAAGCCGACGGCGGCAAGCGCCTACAGATCAACGCGCAAAACTGCGTACACTGCAAAACCTGCGACATCAAGGATCCCACGCAGAATATCGTATGGGTAACGCCGGAAGGCGGCGGCGGCCCGAATTATCCAAATATGTAACTCACTATCATCGCGAGAACGCTTCTCGCAATGACAATGAGATCAGAGTGAATCGTAAACCATGTTAGCGACAAGAAATACAGTATTTCCGAACCCGCCCAACACGCGCATAATAACCAACATAAGCGCGACGACTATGTCGCAAGCTGGAAACAGTTAGGAGGTAGTTCCGATGAAAAGCGTAAAGCAATTGTTGACCAACAAGCCGAGCCTGTTATGGTTCATTCCCCCGGACGCCACTACGTTCGACGGCATCAAAATGCTGGCGGAAAAAAGTGTCGGCGCCTTGCCTGTCATGAAGGACGGCGAGCTGGTCGGCATGTTTTCCGAGCGCGACTACGCGCGCAAAGTGGCGCTCAAAGGCAAGTCGTCGCT
>JANNMV010000368.1:0-4419 GCA_031398205.1 Pseudomonadota bacterium
GTTTGCGAATGTCCCCAAGCAATTGCCGTGGCGTCTGGCTGGCGCCGATCACGAAATCGTAATGCACATGCATATCGAACAGCGAAAACTCCAACTGCCGCACCATATCCATGCCGACCAGGAAATTTTTCGCTGCGATCATTTTGTCGAACAACGCGCGCGGCAACGGCGCGCCGCTTTCGACGTGGCGCGTCATGTGTTGCAACACGTCCCACTCCCAGCAAAAATTTTCCATGAACTGACTTGGCAGTTCCACAGCGTCCCACTCCACGCCATTGATGCCGGCGACGCTGAGGTCTTCCACCTGCGTTAACAAATGATGCAAGCCGTGGCCGAACTCGTGGAACAGCGTGATCACTTCGTCGTGGGTGAACAGCGCGGGTTTGTCGCCGACCGGCGCCGAGAAATTGCAATTGAGGTAGGCCACCGGCGTTTGAATACCGCTGCCGATGCGCCGGCGCGTGATCGCGTCGTCCATCCAGGCGCCGCCGCGCTTGGTGTCGCGCGCGTACAGGTCTAAGTAGAATTGCCCGACGAGTTTTTTATCGCGGTCGAGAATGTCGAAAAATTTCACCGCCTCGTGCCAAACCGGCGCCTTACTTTGCGCCAGCGTCAGGCCGTACAAGGTTTCCACCACGCGAAACATCCCGGCCAGGACTTGCGGCTCGGGAAAATATTGCTTCACCTCTTGCTCGGAAAAACTGTAACGCTGGCCGCGCAATTTTTCCGCAACATAAGTGCGATCCCACGGTTCCATCGTCTCCAAACCCAACTCGCGCTTGGCGAAATCCCGCAGTGAGTCAACATCTTTTGCCGCGTGAGGTTTGGCGCGCGTAGCCAGATCGTTGAGAAAATCCAACACCTGTTGTGGCGATTTGGCCATCTTCGGCACCAGTGACAGTTCGGCAAAATTGGGGTAACCGAGCAACTTCGCCTCCTCGTCGCGAAGCTTCAAAATCTTCTCGATCAACGGCGCGTTGTCCCACTCGGAATGCTCGAATTCCGCCGCCCGCGTCAGATACGCGTGATACATTTTTTCTCGGAGTGCGCGGTTGTCCGCATACTGCAACAGCGGCAGATAAGATGGCGCATGCAAGGTGAATTTCCAACCGGACTTGCCGTCTTTTTTTGCCGCTTCCGCCGCGGTTTGCAACACGTCAGCGGGAATGCCGCTCAGTTCTTTTTCGTTCTCGATCAATAGCGAAAAAGCGTTAGTCGCATCCAAAATATTTTCGGAAAATTTCGACGCCAACGCCGACTGTTCTTCTTGGATTTCAAGGAAGCGCGCTTTTTTCTCCTCCGACAACTCGGCGCCACTGAGACGAAAATCGCGCAACTCGTTGTCGACGATTCTCTTGCGCGCCGGGCAAAGATTCGCGAATTCCACGGATTGTTTCAACGCTTTATATTTCGCGAACAAGGCCTGATTCTGTCCTAACGCCGCATAGAATTGCGTGATCTTCGGCAGGTTCGCGTTGTACACTTCACGTAGCGCCGGAGAATTCATCACCGCGTTCATATGGTTCACCTGGCCCCAGGCGCGATTCATGCGCTCGTTGGCGTTATCCAGCGGCGCGACGAAATTGTCCCAAGTCGGTGCGGCCGGATCGTGGGTCAAGCGCTCAACAACGTCGGCGCTCTCTTGGAGCAGGGTATCGACGGCGGGTGTAACGAATTCGGGTTTGAATTCAGCGAAACGCGGCAGGCCGGAAAAATCGAGTAAGGGATTCATAAGCTGAAGCTAGTGCCTTGGTTAGATGTTCAAGAATTATACCGTCGAATATGAGTAAGCCACGTAAATCCAACGCCGGTGCGGATCACAGGCCAATAATGCCTGCGGAATCAACATCGGCGCGGCGTTACGCCTTGGTGGACATCGCTCGCGGCAGCGCCATCGCGCTTATGTTTGTTTACCACTTCACTTTCGACCTCGATTACTTCGGGGTGGTTGCATTCGATTTCAATAACGATTTACGTTGGCTGGGTTTTCGCGCCGCGATCGTGAGTTTGTTTAGCGCGCTGGTCGGCGTCGGTTTGGTGCTCGGTCCAGGCCGCAGACTTGATTGGAACCGCTACGGCAAACGCCTCCTAGCCATCGGTGCTGGCGCAGCGCTCGCCAGCGTCGGAAGTTATTTCGTGTTCCCGAAGACTTTTATTTTTTTCGGAATACTGCATTTCATCTTTGTCGCCAGCTTGCTCGGCTTGGCATTTCTGCGATTTACCTGGCTCAATTTGATTCTTGGCGCGGCGCTGATCGTCGTCGGCGCGACGCAAACCTTAACGTTCTTCAATCAGCCCGCGCTGCAATGGATCGGAATGATGACCCACAAACCCGACACCGAAGATTACGTGCCGCTGTTGCCGTGGTTCGGCGTGGTGTTGATCGGCATTTTCCTCGCGCGGCGCGCCCAGGCTCACGGATGGTTCGAGAAATATTCGAGGGTCGAATTTCGCCATCCCATCACGAGATTGCTTGCCTTCGGCGGGCGTCACAGCTTGATCATCTACATGCTGCATCAGCCGATTTTTATGGGGTTGCTGTACCCGATTTTTGGATAGATACACTGTACTGCGTGGGCAACGAGTCCTCGTAGCCCTTGTAGGGTGGGCAACTTGTTGCCCACGCACACTACGCATCTGAACCCTAAATCGGTTCTCCCACCAATACATCGCCGCCCGAACCGGAACCCCAATCATCTGAATAGACGCCTTGCTTCACATGGCGATGAAACGACGAATAAGACCAGTCCACCACTCGCTTAACGTAACCATGTTTCACCGGATTGAAGTGAAGGTAATCCATATGTGTTTGGTAGTCGCGATCATTGCGAATCTGATGCTCCCAAAAACGTCGTTGCCAAAGCGTCGATTCACGATGTTTGTGCTTCGAGCTCGACATCAACTCCGATTGTTCGAGACGATGCGCGCACTCGCGAGTAACCATACGCTTAATCAGATTCCAACGCAGAGAAAAGTTAGAATCTCCGGCGGGCAACGTCCACAGGGTGTGCAAGTGGTCGGGCAATAGTACCCATCCATCAATCGTAAATGGATGCCGATCTCGAACGCTTCTGATCGCTTTTCGTAACGCTGTCCTTACGTCTTCGTCGCACAAAAAGGGTTGTCGTCGAAAGGTCACGACGGTGAAGAAAAACGTTCCACCCGGGAGTTTGGCTCTTCGGTATTGGGACATCTTCGGGTCTGTTTCACTGCTGCAGCGTGGGCTACGAGTTGCCCACCCTACAACTAGGGGTGCGGATAAACCACTTGCCCGCCAACCAGCGTGTAGTGAACCTTCCCGATTATATCCATGCCGATGAACGGCGTGTTTTTCCCCAGACTTTTCAATGTGGTGCGATCAACTTGCCAGGACTCGTCGGCGTCGAAAATGCACACGTCGGCGCGTTCGCCAACTGCGACATGACCTGCCTCAAGGCCTAGTATCCGCGCGGCTTCCGAGGTGATCTTCGCCAGAGCCCGCGCTAGATCCAGCTTTTCAGCCATTGCCCATTTGAGGGTGAGCGGTAGCAACAATTCCAAGCCTGTGGCGCCGGCTTCGGATTCAGCAAATGGCAGTTGTTTGGCATCATCGTCGACGGGCGCGTGGTCGGAGCAGATTGCGTCGATGGCGCCATCACACGCTCCCGCGCGCAACGCGTCGCGGTCGCGGGTGCTGCGTAACGGCGGCATGAGGTTGCAGTTGGAATCGAAGTAGCCGATGTCGATCTCGCTCAAGTGCAAATGATGCACGCCGACATCGCAGGTGATGGCCAGGCCGCTGGCTTTCGCTTGGCGCACCAGTTCCACGCCGCCGGCGGACGATAAACGACAAAGATGAATGCGTGCGCCGGAGGTACGCGCGAGTTCGATGATAGTGGTGAGCGCGATGGTTTCGGCCTCGACCGGAATCCCCGGCAAGCCTAAACGCGTGGCAACCATGCCGTCGTGGGCCACCGCGTCCTTGCTCAAGAACGCGTCTTGCGGGCGCAGCCACACGGTGTAGCCGTAGGTCGCCGCGTAATTAAGCGCGCGCGACAATACCAGCGTGTCGATGAGCGGATGGTCGGCGTGGGAAAACCCGATGCAACCCGCATCCGACAATTGTGCCATCTCCGTCAGCCGCTCACCCTTCAAGCCCATGGTCAGCGCGCCAAGCGGATAGACATGGGATTGGTTCAAATTCTTGGCGCGATATTTCAGCATTTCCACCAAGCCCGGCTCGTCCAGCGGCGGATCCGTGTCCGGCGGGCACACCAAACTCGTCACGCCACCGGCGATCGCCGCGGCCATTTCCGATTCCAGTGTGGCTTTGTATTCGAAGCCCGGTTCACGCAAGCGCGCCGAGAGATCGATCAGTCCAGGACACACAATCAGGTTGCTCGCGTCGATCACGCGATTAGCATGAAAGCCCTCCGGCAT
>JANNMV010000379.1:0-4397 GCA_031398205.1 Pseudomonadota bacterium
GCCGTTGCCGATCCCTACATCTTGCTAGGCAATTTTAAAATCTTCGGCTTAAGTTATCCGATGTACAACGTGTTACTGCTGGGCGTCGCCATCGTGGTCGGCATCGGCCTGACCTGGCTCATCACTCGCACCATCACCGGCAAACTCCTCACGGCCGTTATCCACGATCGCGAAATGGCCGCCGCGGTGGGCATCAATGTCGAACGTTTCTACACGCTCACCTTCACACTCGGCGCCGTTCTCGCGGCGTTGGGCGGCGCGTTCACCGCGCCGATGGTTTCCATTGTCCCAGGCATGGGCGTGGAAGTGATCGTTCTGGCCTTTGCGGTGATCGTCATCGGTGGCCTGGGAAGCTTACCTGGCGCGGCGCTTGGGGCATTGCTGGTCGGCATCGTGCGTTCAGCATCGGTGCACTACTGGCCGGAAGTGGAACTCTTTAGCATCTATTTCGTGATGGCGCTGGTGTTGATCTTGAAACCCAAAGGATTGTTCAGCGCACCCGAAGCAAGGAAAATATGAGCACAAGAAAAATATGAACAGCCGTTCACTTATGATTTTCAGCGCGATACTCGTGGCGCTTATCGCGCTGGGTGGGTGGCTGCCCAATTGGGCGGTAGGTCACATCACCCGTTCGCTAGGGTTGGGGCTGGTCGTGTTGGGCTTGATGCTCATGTTGCGCGCCGGCTTGGTATCGTTCGGCCAAGCGCTGTACTACTGCCTCGGCGCCTATACCGCCGGCACGTTGATGCATTTTTACAAAATCCAAGAAGCGTTGCTGCTTCTCGGCGCGGGCATGCTCGCGGCCGCCGTGCTGGCAGCTATCCTCGGCACACTGATGGCGAACTATCGCGGCATTTTCTTTGGCTTGTTGAGCCTCGCGTTCTCAATGATTCTCTACGGTCTCATCGTGAAAAGTTCCGGCCTCGGTTCTACCGACGGTTTCACCTTAGGGTCGCCGACGTTCTTCGGCATGGCGCTTGGTGACTCGTCCCGCTACGCCCTATTCATCACCGCCTGTGTGCTGACGTTGATCTGCGTATGGGGATTGGAACGTTATCTGCGCACGCCGCTAGGCCGTCTCGCACCCGCCATTCGTGACAACGAGATTCGCGTCGAATATCTCGGCCAATCGGTACGCAATGCGGTGCATATCAAATACGTCATCAGCGCCGCTCTCGCCGGCCTCGGCGGCGCCCTCACCGCGCTCACGGTCGGCCACATCGATCCGGAAATGGCTTACTGGACGACGTCCGGCGAGTTCGTTTTTATTTTGATTTTAAGCGGTTCGCAAAGTGTAATCGCGCCGTTTTTGGGCGCGCTGTTGTTCGAATCGTTACGTACCTATGCCTACCAAGAATTCCCGTACGTGTGGCAAATGGTGTTGGGTATTGCGATGCTGCTGGTGATCAGTTTTTTGCCAGACGGCATCTGGTCGTTATTCAAATCGCGCAAGGCAAAGCCCGCGTGAAGACCATTCTCGAAGCACGCGGCTTGATGAAATCATTCGGCGCGGTCACCGCGGCGAACGATGTTTGCGCCAGCATCGACGCGCACAGTATCACCGGCCTGATCGGCACCAACGGCGCCGGCAAGACCACCTTCGTCAACATGGTGACCGGCTACTTAAAACCGTCCGCCGGAAGTATTCATTTTGCCGGCCAGGACATCACACTGCTGCCGTCGCGCCAGATCACGCGCCTGGGCATCGCGCGCTCGTTTCAAATTCCGCAACTGTACGACACCCTCACGGTGCGCGATAATCTGATCGTCGCGCTGGGCATCGTGCTGCGCAACGCCAAGCCCTCGTTCTTTTCTAAACTGCCGGCGCACGTGCCGGGCCATCACGCGCCACTCGACACGGTCGCGGAAAATCTCATGACCCAGTTTAATCTCAACGGCTATAGCGATCGCGTCGCACGGGTGTTGCCGCAGGGCGTGCGCAAGCAACTCGACATCGCCATGGCCATGGCCGGTAAGCCGCAAGTGTTGTTGTTGGACGAGCCCACCAGCGGCGTCGCGGCGGAAGAAAAATTCGGCATCATGGATATGATCATGAACGTGGTGCGCGTGGAGAAAGTAACCGTGTTATTCGTCGAACACGATATGGATATAGTCAGCCGTTACGCGGATCGGGTGTTGGCGTTTTACGATGGCCGCATCATCGCCGATCAAGCGCCGCAGGAAGCGCTCGACAATCCCGAAGTGCAGCGCTACGTCACCGGGAAACGCCATGCTTAATCTCAACGATTTAAGCGTCGCCATTCAATCGGTCGAGATCCTGCGCGGCGTTAATCTGAAGCTGCCGCAAGGCCGCATGGCCGGCCTGATCGGCCGCAACGGCGCGGGCAAGACGACGCTGCTGCGCAGCATCATGGGCGCGCTCCCGTATCAGCGCGGCACGGTGAATTTCGATCAAACGGATCTCGCCGCCACGCCTGCCCATCGGCGTAATAGTCTGGGCATCGGCTACATGCCGGAAGATCGCCGCCTGGTGCCGGAACTTTCCGTGGAAGAAAATGTACTGTTGCCGTTATGGGCTGTCGGCAACAAGAATGCGTCGACCAAACTGCAACAGGTGTACGCCATGATTCCCGAGGTCGAAAAATTCCGCGACCGCAAAGCCCTGCAACTTTCCGGCGGCCAACAAAAACTCGTCGCCCTAGCTCGCGCACTCATGAGTAGCACGAAACTCTTGCTACTCGACGAACCGTTCGAAGGCGTAGCACCCGCCCTGGCGCAGCGTCTGGTTGAAGTCATCGCCGCACTCAAGCGCGAAGGCTTGACCGTGCTGCTGTCCGAATCCGATTTACAACATTCCGCGCCGCTGCTCGATCATGTGTTTCGCATCGATCGCGGCGTCGTCACGCAAAGCTCATGAATTGGCCATTACCCGAAAACCAACGCATCCGTTACGAAAACCATTTCGGTTCGCGCGTCGTTCGTTGCTTTAGTCGGCGCGCCGACAATATAGACGACGTATTTCGCCGCGCCGTCGAGCGCTTTCCCGACGCCGAAGCCATCGTCGGCGGCAACGGCGAACGCATCACCTATCGCGTACTGAATGAGCGCGTCGAGCGCGTTGCTGCCGGGCTTGCGGCACACGGTTTGAGTGCCGGAGATCGCATCGCCCTGCTCATCGGCAACGATCCCACCTTTGTCATCGCCCTGCTTGCCGCCGTGCGCTTAAACGCCATCACCGTGCCGCTCAACATCCGCGAACAAACGCCGGAACTCGAGTTCACGCTCAATCAGTGCGGTGCGAAAATGATCGTGCACGAAGCCAATCTCGCCGTGCGATTACCCGCACCCGCCGCCGTAGCCGAATTGAAGCAGAGATTCGCAGTAAATGGCGATGCGCTGGGTTCGGAACCGTTCGCCGTATTGGAACAATCTAGTGGCAATAAGCTCACGCCCGTAACCGCAAACGAAGAAGATGTCGCGATCATCCTCTACACCTCGGGCACGACGGGCAAACCTAAAGGCGCCACCCTCACCCACCTTAACCTCATACACACGCAACTGCATTACGAAGTATGCATGGGCTTGCGCGCCGGCGATCGCTCGCTGCTCGCCGTGCCGGCCAGCCACGTCACCGGCGTCGGGGCAATCATTTTGACCATGCTTCATTGTGGCGGCTGCATCGTCATGATGCGCGAGTTTAAAGCCAAAGCGTGCCTCGAACTGATGGCGCGGGAGCGCGTGACCCATAGCATCATGGTGCCCGCCATGTACAACCTGTGTTTGCTGCGAGCGGATTTCGATGCCTACGATTTATCGGCGTTCCGTTGCGGCGGCTACGGCGGCGCGCCGATGCCGGAAGCGACGATCACCACCCTCGCGACGAAATTACCAACACTGGTATTGACCAACGCCTACGGATCGACCGAGACGACTTCCCCGACCACCGTCATGCCGCCCGGACTCGGCGCAAGCCATGCCGACAGCGTCGGCCAGGTAGTGCCGTGTGGCGATGTGCGCGTGATGGACGATCAAGGCCGCGAAGTTGCGCCGGGCGAATCGGGCGAACTGTGGATCGGCGGGCCGATGGTCGTGCCCGGTTATTGGAACAACCCGGCCGCCACGCAAGCGGCATTTGTCGCCGGCTACTGGCGCTCCGGCGATATCGGAAGCGTCGATGCGGAAGGCTTCGTACGAATTCACGATCGCATGAAGGACATGATCAACCGCGGCGGTTACAAGGTTTACAGCGTGGAAGTGGAAAACGTCATGAGCCATCACCCGCTGGTGCTGGAAAGCGCTGTCGTGCCGGTGCCCGATCCGGTGCTTGGCGAAAAGGTGCATGCCTTTGTCGTGCGTCGCGATACCCATTTGAACGTTGATGATCTGCGCGCATTTTGCGCGGGCCATCTCTCCGATTACAAAGTCCCGGACTTTTT
>JANNMV010000417.1:0-2248 GCA_031398205.1 Pseudomonadota bacterium
CCACAGTTTGCAACGCATAACGCCCATACGGTCGCAGCGATTCTAGCGCTGAGCGAAGGCTATCGAGACTTCGAGTTTCAACGTTTGCACGGCATGGGTGAAGCACTGTACGGCGCAGTTCTCGCCAATTCAGCGTTCGCCGTGCCCTGTCGCGTCTACGCGCCGGTGGGCTGCCACGAGGATTTGCTGCCCTATCTGGTTCGGCGCCTGTTGGAGAATGGCGCGAACTCTTCATTTGTGCACAGCGTTGCCGACCCGGCGATAGCGGTCGATAAGCTGATCGCGGACCCCATTGCGGTGCTACGCGAGCTCGATGTGAAACCCCATCCGCGCATTCCGTTACCGCGCGATGTTTACGCACCCGAACGACGCAATTCGCAAGGTATTAGCTTCGCCGATCCGATTGAGGTGGGCGAGTTAGTCGAGCAAATGCGCTTAGCCCTTGCGCCCCAACACGTCGCGAGCGCACTGATCGACGGTGTGTCATGGTCGAGCGCCAAGCGCGAGATCAGATCCCCATCTGATGGGGAACGCATAGTGGGCCATGTGGAAGAAGCAAACGAGGCGGCGGTACAACAAGCGCTGGCCGCCGGAACGGAAGCTGCCGCGCCGTGGGCCGCCACTCCGGCAACGGAACGGGCTGCAAGCCTGGATCGCCTTGCAGACCTGATCGAGGCGGAGCGCGCAACGCTCATGGCGTTGCTGGCACGGGAGGGTGGCAAGACCTTAGCGGACGGACTGGCGGAGGTACGCGAAGCGGCTGACTACTGCCGCTACTACGCCGCGTTGGCGCGGCGCGATTTTGCGCGCCCACTGGAACTGACGGGTCCTACCGGCGAGCTGAATCAGATGGCGCTCCATGGCCGCGGCGTATTCGCGGCCATTAGCCCGTGGAATTTTCCATTGGCGATTTTCGTCGGCCAGATCGCCGCCGCGCTTGCAGCCGGCAACGCGGTCATCGCCAAGCCTGCGCGGCAAACGCCACTGGTCGGTTTTCACGCCGTCAGCTTGTTTCATCGCGCCGGTATTCCGGCTTCCGTGCTGCATTATTTGCCCGGTTCCGGATCGGCGTTAGGCGCCCAGTTAGTCAGCGACGAGCGCGTTAACGGCGTAGTTTTCACCGGCTCCACCGACACGGCGCAAACCATCAATCGCCTATTGGCTGCCCGCCGTGGCGCCATCGTCCCTTTCATCGCCGAAACCGGCGGGCAAAACGCCATGATTGCGGATAGTTCCGCCTTACTCGAACAAGTGGTCAGCGACGTGTTGCAATCGGCCTTCAATAGCGCCGGGCAACGTTGTTCCGCACTGCGCGTGCTGTTCGTGCAGGAGGAGATTGCCGATCGGTTACTGGAGTTGTTACGCGGAGCCATGGAGGAACTGGTCATCGGCGATCCTATGAATCTCGCCACTGACGTAGGTCCAGTCATCGACGGCGCGGCAAAAATCGAACTGCAACGTCACATTGAAAAACTACGCCTGATCGCTAAACCCGTGTGCGAGTTGCGCCTTCCGACAGGCACCGAGAAGGGCAGCTTCGTCGCGCCCTGCGCGTTCGAGATTCCGCGCTTGGATTTTCTCGAGCACGAGGTATTCGGCCCGATATTGCACGTAATTCGCTTTCAGCGTGCGGCCTTAGACAAGGTCATCGACGCGATCAATGATACCGGCTACGGCCTGACGCTCGGTATCGCCAGCCGCATCGAAACGACCAT
This sequence comes from Pseudomonadota bacterium, assembly GCA_031398205.1. Lineage (GTDB taxonomy): Bacteria > Pseudomonadota > Gammaproteobacteria > Burkholderiales > JALYOK01 > JALYOK01. The sequence goes on from JANNMV010000417.1 coordinate 1,716, forward strand.
CCGGCACATTCAAAACCGCGCCCGGGTCGGCAACATTTACGTCAACCGAAACATGATCGGCGCCGTGGTGGGCGTGCAGCCGTTCGGCGGCGAAGGCCTGTCCGGAACTGGGCCAAAAGCCGGCGGGCCGAACTATCTATTGCGCTTCGCCACGGAACGCACCGTATCCGTAAACACAGCGGCGATGGGAGGCAACACCGCGTTGACCGCGCTCGATTGACTGAGTGAACGAACCTTCGCAGATAAGTTCTAATTTTCAGAACTGATTTCAATCAAAGCATCAGTCGTGGATTGCATCGCCGACAAAATAACGACGCAAATATCTTTTTCGATTGCGTTTCGGACAACTTCAACAACTTTTTCTATATTTTCGGCGTTTCCGACAGATGAGCCGCCATATTTTAAAACTTTCATACCTTATTTTTGCCGCGGATTAACGCGGATAAGAATTTCTTTGATTTAATCCGCGTTATCCGCGTTAATCCGCGGCTAATTTTTCTTAAATCTTTCTTACCAAAATCTTTCTCAAATCT
>JANNMV010000301.1:0-2447 GCA_031398205.1 Pseudomonadota bacterium
ATTTTTTAAAGGAAGCCCCATGAAAAAATCCCATTTGCTTATTCATTCCGCTATCGCCAGCTTGATCGCTGTTTCCTCCCTTGCAGTCACCCAAGCCGTCGCCGCCGACGGCAAGGAAAAATGCTACGGCGTAGCAAAGAAAGGCCAAAACGATTGCGGCACGGCGGAGCATTCCTGTTCTGCCGAAGCGAAGGCCGATAATCTGCCGCACGAGTGGAAATTTGTCGCCAAAGGCACCTGCGAGCAAATCGGCGGTAAGCTGACCGCGATGGCCGACGACAAGACGAAAGAAATGGCGAAATAAAAAAGCTCGCGCGCTGAATATGAATGCCACGGCGTTCAGTGCGCGACCTGCGAGCCCGATTCCGGCCCGCGCTGGGATCGGGTTACGCACACCGCACTACCGTGAACTGCTCGATGCCTTGCCGCCTATCGGCTGGTTTGAAGTCCACAGCGAAAATTACTTGGGCGACGGCGGCCAGCCGCTGTATTTTCTCGAACGTTTTCGTTCCCACTATCCAATGAGTTTGCACGGCGTCGGACTGTCGTTGGGTTCGACGGATCCGCTTAATTCAACCCATCTACGCAAACTAAAATCCTTAGTGGATCGATTTGAGCCGGGACTGGTTTCCGATCATCTGTGCTGGTCGTCGGTCGGTGAGCAATTTCTGAATGACCTCTTGCCACTGCCGTATACCGAAGAAGCGCTGAGCCACGTCGTGACGCGCATCGGCGAAGCCCAGGATTATCTGCGCCGGCAAATCCTGGTGGAAAAACGTGTCGAGCTATTTGCAATACAAGCATTCGACGATTCCCGAGTGGGAATTCCTGTCCGAGGTTTCGCGTCGCGCCGGCTGTGGCATTTTGCTCGACGTTAACAACATCTACGTCAGCGCCGCGAACCACCATTTCGATCCACACACTTATCTTAATGCGATTCCCGCAGATGCCGTGCAGGAAATTCATCTTGCCGGTTTTGACTCGAACGGCGATTGCCTGATTGACACCCACGGCAAGCCGGTGTTCGACGCCGTGTGGCCGCTGTACGCCCACAGCATCGAACGCCTCGGCCCCAAGCCGACATTGATCGAGTGGGACACGGATATTCCCGCACTCAAGGTGTTGCTTGCGGAGGCGTGGAAGGCGCGAGCGATATTGGAGCGCCACGATGCGATTAGCGTCGCTTGAAGCTTGCTTTCGCGATGGGATATTGTCGGACGATCAAGCGATCCTCGCCATGTTTGAAGGCGGAAACTTAACGCAACGAAAACGCCTCGACATTTATCGCAATAATGTCTTCAGTAATTACCGTAGCGCGCTGGAAGCGGTCTATCCGGCGATCTTAAGTTTAGTTGGCGCGGATTTCTTTCGCCAAGCCGCCCAACGCTATATCGAGCGCTATCCATCCGGTAGCGGCGACATCCATCACTATGGCCGTAATTTTTGCGATTTGTTAGCAAGCCTACCTGGAGCGGCAGAGCTAGCTTACCTCCCAGACGTGGCTAGGCTGGAATGGTCTATCCATGCGGCGTTCCACGCGGCTGATTACGTGCGCCTTGATCTAAGCCGATTGCAGAGCATCGCCGCGGAAGATTATCCGCGCTTGCGCTTCGCGCTGAATCCGGCGGCGCGGCTATTGTGCAGCGATTATCCGATCCGTCGAATCTGGCAAGTGAACCTTCCAGACTATCAAGGCGATCAGCGCGTTGACCTCGCCGAGGGCGGTGAAAATCTGCTGGTGATGCGCCGAAATTTTGTAATGGAGGTCGAGGCGATTGCAACGGCGGACGCGGCGGCGCTCACCGCATTTCAGCGTAATGAAATGCTGGGCCAGGCCTTGGATGTGACCCTGGCCATCGATGCGGATTTCGATGTTGGTTCATTTCTGCAACGATATGTACTCAACGAAACGATCGCTGAGTTTCGAGTTTAGCGCCATAAAGTGATTTGAATTTGCGCCCGAGGTTTGGCGCGACTGTAGCGACTCAAATCACATGCACCCGCGAGCGCTCTCGTGGTTCGAGCCGATCGGGAAATTAGCGACAGCGGCCGTCGGCCTGCAAGCCGCGCCCTGCGTGGTTCCTGACGATGCCTGTCCCGAACGCCGCGCCCCTATTGCCTCCTGGCATATGCGCGAGGCCTGGCGCGAGTTGCTGCTTGCTGACGCGTCTGGTCAATCATGGCCAACAATTACAGCGCTGCCGCGGGATTGGCGCTGAACAGCGATTCGGCAATGATCCTTTTTTCTTGGACTTTGCTTACAACAGCGGGTTTTCGTATAGACTATTTCATGGTGGGTGAGCTTCGGAGTTAACGCAGTGAACGTGTCACAACGTGTATCCTGTGGGCAACGAATATCTCAACCACAAACTTCCCCTTCGACTATGAGTGGGACGACGCGCAAGTACTAACCGAGAGGAGTTAATTGTGAAGATGCTAAGGCATTA
>JANNMV010000429.1:0-3891 GCA_031398205.1 Pseudomonadota bacterium
TGGCCGTAACGGGGTTGCCGAAACCATCTAAACAACCCGTGCATAGGCCGTTGAGGCGCAATCCATCGTTGCTGGAAAGAAACTGCCCAAACGTCCCGCTTCCGCTCGCATCCCATGTACGGCCGGAATTGTTTGCCTTCAGCGTGTAGTCGGTAATTGTCTGCTTAGCGAAATTCACGTTGGCGGATATCGATGTGAGGTTGCCAACACGATTCAGTTCATCGGTAGGCCGGGTGCCGCCGACAAAATTGTACGTTGCAGTGATCGGCAGCATTGCCGCAAGTTGCGTTGGCGAGGTCAAATTGGATGCATTCACGAAATGCAAATTGCCCGCCGGCGTTTTGCTGTCAATCAAAAAGCCGGTATCCCAACGACCCCAATTTACGCCGAACGCAGAACTGGAGCCACTTTCCGCAAGTACAGTGCCATTCGAGTCAAATGCTAGATTGCGCTTGTGCTGAATTGTTAGTCCACCACCTTGAGCTGCGTCGATATACGTAACAAGCGTTGCGACGCCACCGTTTGGCGCCGTGGCATCAACATCTACGACGCTAAGGTTGGTGCCGTTGTTGGTGACGATCGGTCGCTGAATTCCTTCGGGCGCACCCCCACCGGCCGAATCCGCGGACGAGCCAGGACCTTTCTTCTTAGCGGATTTATTGAAGAAATCTGGCGTTGACGGCAACAGCATCGGCACTGACAGTTCATCTTCGGCATATCCAACTGAATTTGGCTTGATTATGACTAAGCCGCCTTTCGTTTCGATGTAGGTTTCGCCGGTATTTACCTTGTCGTACGTACCCGGCTTTGTCCCCACATAACTATCGTCGTTTTTGGGTATGAATGCTGGCTCGTGATCCGTGCCACGCACACCAATGCTCGCTGTCGGCGTCTGGATCAAATAATTCCGTTTGTTCGTCTTGCCAATTTGCCCTGTAATCGCACGCACACTGCCGCGATCTAGGCGATAGGTAGCACGCTCTGTGCCATCCTCCGAACCATTGTATCGAAAGGTTGAGATAGTCAAGCGCGTATTCGGGCGCACGACCAGAGTGCCGCCGTCATCCATTTTCAGTTGCGCCAATGCTGGCGAACCGGAAAATATCACGTCACCCTCGTTAACGTCGGTGCCTTTTACAACATTGATGATTTCTCCGGTTTTAGTCTGTACACGGACGTCACCGCTAACGAACTGGAATTTGCCCGATGCGGCAAAGGCGGTGTGGGACAACGCCACGAGCAACGCCACAAACAGGGGTGCTAGCTGCCTTATCTTAGTATTCCCACGTTTCATTGCAGTTTGTCCAATTTAGTTCGATTCAAAGATATAACCACTGATACAGTTTGGCTATTCAAAAATAGCAGCGAGCTTACTAAAATCAAAGCGCCAAAGCGCATTTGTAACAGTGTTTAACAAACATAAGGTTGTTAACGCCAATCGCGCCGCAAAGTTACAGAAAATTCCATCCGATCAAACTCGTACAAACCGATATTTGAGCTCTGCCGGGTAAGACTCACGTTCGGCCGCAACAACCAACCGTCCCAAAGTGAATAGCTCATCCCCAGACTCAAGTCGTAGCGTTTGTCTTCCCGAATTTTCTGGTGAATCGCTTGAAATCGCTGATAATCAGCGGCCATGAGTCCGATCGCCGCAAATACCGCCAAATTCGACGTTAAACCATATTGCCCGCCGCCACGCACACCATAGAAATCTTTTTCTCCAGACGGGTTTTCCCGAATATCCGATTCCCTACCCCCATAGGCGCCGAAGAACCCCAAACCTTGATTGTTGGCCCCAAACGAGCGGAACCAGTTCACACCCAGTACGGTTTGGTCGGAATCGAACACACTCGTCACCTCATTCGGATAGCGCAATCGGTTGTGCTGAATGGTTGTTTGAAGTTGATTTTGCTCATTGATATTGAAACGCCATTGCGCCGTCCCACCTACGAGGTTGCGATATAGCGGATGCGCGAGCGTCGAATTATCGCGGCTAGCCTGGGGATCGAGATAGGTCTTACCGACACCCAGAGAAAATTCGAACTCGTGGTCGGATAATGTCATCGTGCTGCCGACCCTAAATTCGCCGCCGGAGCTATCGAATTGAGGGCTCTGAAAATTCCGGCGTAAGTTTAGATCCAGCCCTGCGTAAACGCCGATTCGGTTGTTAATTCGATGATCTACCTGAATACGACCCGCGAGTAACGTAAAATTACTTGGCGTCTCAACGCTATCGGGATCGAGTACAACCGTGCGGTCAAAACCGGGGATAAACTGTTCCGCATTTCCAGGCGCGTTGTTTACGTTGGTATCCCGCCCGACCGTTAGGCCAAAAAACCCGGACCATTTTGTCTTCGGAACCGAAGACAGCCGCGCCATCTCCGCGACGAACCCTTCCACCCTAGTTCGCACGGCGTCCGGCGGATTCAAGGCCAATACGGCGGCAAATTCGGCTTCGGCGCCGATGGTATCTCCAAGCGCCATGAACGCGCGGCCCATATCAATGCGAGCACCGGCGTAATTCGGATCAGTCGCCAATACCCGTTCGAGTGCAAGGGTAGCCTTATCGGGCTTGCCAGCATCAAGCGCCGCGACGCCGAGCAAGTAATCGAATTCGACATCGCCAGCGCCTTCGTACTCGATTTTCATGAGTGCTTCATACGCGGCCAACGCCTGACCGTTGCGCAACAGTGCTTGAGCTTGCGCGATCGGCGCCCTTATATTCGCGGCAGACGCCGCGGGAGTAGAAGGTTGCTTGACTTGGATATCCTTTGGCCGTTGCGCCACTTCAATGCGTGATGAAACGCTTGGATCGAACGTTGGTCGCTTACGCCGCTTTGCTAATTTCTCTTCAACGACGGCCAGCTCGGTACGCGCTTGCTGCAATAGCCCGGTGTTTGTCGTGCCCCCTATCGCCTTATCCAGTTGAAACTTCGCTTGATCCTGATTTCCGAGCGCCACGTAGTTTTTGGCGAGTTCAACGCGCATATCTACCGCGGCCGGATCCAATTGCAGTAATCGCTCAAGCGCCAAGGTCGCCTCGCTATGCGCGCCGATACCTGCCGCAGCTTGCGCTAACAGTCGATCAAAGCTGGATTCGCCGATCGATTCGGTCTCCACGGACTTAAGATATTCGTAGGCTTGTTGATGCTGATTGCCCTCCAGCAGACGCTGGGCGTGGTTCAGATTATCGGCGTTGGCAAAGGCAGAAGCGAAATAAACCAGCCAACCGAAAGCGCACCGAGAAACTAAAACTAGATTCACTCGGCTTGCACCCGAACTTGATAGCGCACGATCGAACTAGCCTCGGCCGCCCGACCACCGAAAATGGCCGTCGTATTCTTCACGCTTGGTGCTGCCGCTGCGGCGAGTATCCTAACCGCGGTTGGGCATATGGCGGCTTGCCGAAACCGCAGCGTGGCCGCGCCATGGCACCTTGCCAGGAGCCGCGTGGATACTGGGCCGTGGCAATGCCTAGCTGGAGAGCCGCACTGGCACTGGGTGGCAGGCCATTGCCTTCTGGCATTGATCACAATTGCGTTCAATTTCTATGTGCCCGACGGCCCCTCCGTTGAAAGATCTTTGTCTTGATACTCCAGCGGCGAACCTTCGCTATTCGTCGGAACGAACTCGACGCGACGCGCCTTGGCCCGCTCTAGCGCTGTTGCGCCTACGTTCGATGACGTTGCGCCTGGCCGAATAGCCAAGCGCTCGCGTCCGATGCCCGTTTCGACCAAATAGTCGCGCACACCTTGGGAACGCGCTAAGGCTAGTTTCTCGTTATCGTCCTTTCCCGAAAGTTCATCGGCGTAACCGAGCAGATCCAGAACAATTGCGGGATGGGCACGCATTACATAGGAAACCTGTTCCAACACTAATGCACTTACATCG
>JANNMV010000454.1:0-6137 GCA_031398205.1 Pseudomonadota bacterium
GGATCGCATGGTGGCCGCGCCGTCAAGCGCCGCCTACGGCCGGCTGTCGGTGAGCTTGCAACTGGACTTTGAAATGAAATCGTTGTTTCGCATCGGCCCCGGCGCGTTCACGCCGCCGCCGAAAGTGGAATCGGCCATCGTGCGCATGGTACCGCTACGAGTGAAGCCGTTCGAATTACTCGATCGGGATTTGTATGCGGCGATCGTCAGCCGCGCGTTTACCCAGCGCCGGAAGACCCTGCGAAATTCATTGAGAGATTATTTGTCGCCCGGCGATTTCGCCAACGTCGGCGTCGATCCGCTGGCGCGTGCGGAGAATTTAGGCGTTGCCGACTACGTCAGAATATCCAATATGGTTGCCCTGAGACCCGGCACCAGAGCGGATCTTCAAGCATAGTGCCTCGCGTGCCGCGCGGCTATTGCATGGAGAACTGGGCTTGGTAATTGAGCGGTCGTCGGTCGGTGCGATGATGAGTTAGGGCAGAGGTCGTTAGAGATTTTAGGGCAGCATTAGTGGGCGCTACGCTATGTGATCACTCAGGGAATTTGCCGCAGCAAAAAAGTAAGGTTCAACCGGTTCGTAGCGCCGGTCAGCCTCAAGTTCAGAGGCCGACCGGCGTCGCGGTTAGTAGGTATTAATCAACAAGCCCATGCGAAAAGCGGCGCCGCCATCGCGGTTGGCGAAGCGCTTGATCTTAATCGTGTAGGTGCCGCTCACGCTCGGTGTGAAGTTGACGGTCTCGTAGGCGTTATCCCATGACAGATTCCCGCCCACATAGGCGCCCGATGGTCCATAAACCGTTAAATCCAGGTCTTGGCCAATGGGGTGTGCATCAGCGCGGTGGTCGTACGTGTATGTCCCGCGATTTTGCCAGGCAATGGCGACTCTTACATTCTTCCAAGCGTTGGAAATAAACACGCTTTTAGTGATGTAGCCGTCGGCCGCGCCATCACCCGCATCGAACGTGCCAAACGCGCCATTACCACCTTGGTAGTAGTAGTGCCAACCGTTATAGGCGGTACTTAAAAAATCGATCCCACCACGGCCCACTTTGTCAGTACCGCCGATAATGGCGTCGGTTGCACCGCCAATCATCACCGCGCTAACAACATGTGGCCGCAACCGGTAAAAAGCATATTTCGACATCAAATTAGCGGCCATGGCTGCCGCATGCGGCGAGGACATACTTGTTCCAGTCATGGTAAAACCGCCTGCGGTGACGCTGGTGCCCGGGCCGGAAATTTCAGGCTTTGCGGCGCTTATATCCGAATCCAAAAAGGATGACGAAGCGTTGATCGTATTGTTGACATCATCGTAGTTTCCCACCGCCACCACGTTGATGCCTTTTGCGGGGGAAATAATAGTATTGGTCGCGCCGCCCTCATTGCCGGCCGCATTAAAAATTTCAATGCGATTGTCGTAAGAGAAATTGTCCCAATCACGATCCAGGGTCGAATAGTTGACGGTGGTGTTGCCACCATTGGAACGGTTGATTACATGAATGGCTGGGTTGACGCCAACACCGTCTACATCACTGTTATCCGGCAGTACCGCACCGCCTCGGCAATAGATAAAAGCCTGCGGTGAGACCGCGCGCATAATTCCGAACACGTTTTGTGAATGGTTGGTTTGCGTACCCGCAAGGCGATCGTAATTGGTTCGGCCAAGCTCATCCGCACAGCCGCTCTCTGTCATATAGATGCCAATGTTAGCGCCTTGCGCAGCCGGATCGATTTGTTGCCACGGATTAATATTGGTCGCCACCATTGCGTTGTTAATCATGTCCTTGACTGGGAAAGAAAGCTCCAAGCCCGATAGCTCGGGATCTTTGCTCTCCACCAGCTTACGCAATGTCGCACCCGATAAAGTGACCGTAACGCTGGCGCGACCCTCGACGAGTGCTTTCTTGAGCGTGGCGCTCGCCGGGAATCCGTAGCGTGAAGCGAAATCGCTGAGTTTTTGCGCTTGCGCCTTCACGCGGGTAGCGCGTTCTGAAGCTAGCTGGAGCGACAGTTTGGTGTCTAACGCCAGAAACTCATCATCGCCGACCGGTTTGCCGTTGCGTTCTAACGTCCTAATCTTCCCGCCTTCGACAAATGCGCCACCTTGCTCGACTTCGTTAGTTGTTAGGACAACGGCTGGCACCAAGGATAAATTGACCGTAAGGGTTTGAATATCGCTGATGCCGCTGAGTCGTTTTAGCAGCATTGGATCGACCACCGTTTTGGTTACGAGCGGCTCACTTTTTATTTGAATCCCATTCTCGAAGTTACGCTGATAAACCTTGCCGTCAGCCGTCATTAATTTCTCAAAGCTGTATTCCCTGCCGTTGATCAGCTTTTTGCTGGTCGCAACAACCGTATCGGCTGCCATCACTGCGTTAGAACCGGCGCTTGTGGCAATCACCATCCCGATGGCGCTCAGTAATTTGTGTGTCGAATGTGACATGTGTCCTTCTCCTTAACGAATGGGTAATGTGTTGGAAAGAAAATGCGGATTCCATAATGTAGGTCAACCGTCATTGGATACATGCTAGGTTAGCGTGAAGGCGTTGCCTATTAACCAGAAGACATATATCGAAGGTTGTATTGACAGGCGGCGCTCGCGCCGCCCGGCCGATCACGGCTTCGGGGGAGGCGCGAACGTATGGTGAGAATTTACGGGAAGTGTGAGGGCGCGATTCAGTCGGCAAATTAGGCCGGGCGCGACACCCAGTTCGTTTGGTTACAAAAATCTGAACATACGGATCGAGTCGGCCTTGGAATTCGTGGATTTCAGTCCACGACCGAGGCCGTGTAAAAACCAAAAATCAATCAACGTTAAAAGGAGATTTCTTGGTCGCAACTTCGAGAAATGGGGCGTAACACAACACGAAAACCATGGGCGGGTCGGCGGTCTACAAAACGAGTGAGTCATCGCAACGAGTCTTCAGTTTTGGAGTTCAGGCTGGCGATGAAAAAGCCGACCAAACTGTCAAACCACACTACATGGCTCTTCGCCCTTCGGTACTCAATGTACTATCCGTGCACATGCGCTCCTGCGGGGAACCTCGATTCGCTCGTTACGTCTTGCGCTAGACGGCTAGTGCTGCGTGCCGCGCTGAATGAATTCGATTTTATAGCCGTCGGGATCTTCGACAAATGCAATCACCGTGGCGCCGTGTTTCATCGGCCCCGCTTCGCGCACTACTTTGCCGCCTTTTGCGCGAACCGCGTCGCAGGCTTTGTGGGCATCTTGTACTTCAAGCGCGATATGGCCGTAGGCATTGCCCAGATCGTATTTCGCGGTGTCCCAGTTGTGGGTTAACTCCAACACCGTGTGATCTTTCTCGTCGCCGTAGCCAACGAAGGCGAGCGTGAATTTGCCGTCGGGATAGTCGCTTTTGCGCAACAATTTCATGCCCAATACGTCGGTATAAAAATCCAAGGATTTTTGCAGATCGCCTACGCGTAGCATGGTGTGCAACATTCTCATGGTGTTATTCCTTTCGCCAACAGTTTAGAAAATTCGGTACAGCGCGTCGTTGTGGCGCAACTCGTCGCGCGCCGCTGCGTAAAGCGGGAAAATCTCCGCCACCCGCTGCCAAAAACGCGGGCTGTGATCCATATGTGCCAGATGCGCGAGCTCGTGAGCGGCGACATAATCGATCACGCTCGGCGCGGCCTTCATCAAGCGCCAGGTCAATCGAATCTCGCCGTTCGCCGTGCAGCTTCCCCAGCGCGACTGTGCGTTACTGAGAAAAAATCGCGGTGGCGGAATTTTCGCGACGGCGGCGAGTCGATCGAGGCGCTGCGGAAAATAACGCTTCGCCTCGTGCCGATACCAATCACACACTTTGGCCTGAATCTGGTCGCCGGACGGCGGACTGGAGAACGTCAAATTCAATCCTGCCAAATCCCGCCACGGGGGCGGCGGTTTTCGCTGCTGCAGCAATATATTCAGTGTGACGCCGCCACCCAGATAGGGCAGCAACACGCCTTGTGTCCATTCCGCTTTCGGCGGCGCGCGCTCGCGCCATGCCTCGACTTTGCGCAGCACCCACTCGGCATTGTCACGTAGCGCCGCGTGAATCGATCGCACCGAAGCGCGCGGCGACGCGGTCACCACCAACCCGGCAAAATCAACCTTGAGCCCGATGGAGCGCCGGCGGCGGCTGCGCTTTATTTCAAATTCCACTTCCTGACCGTTCAACACAATGCGCTGTGTCGCAGGCTCGGGAGTCGGCGCAAGAAGATTACGCAACATGGTTTATGAACTCGGCAAACGCTGCATTTCGCTTTCGATCCAGTTTTGCACCTGCCGGTTCAACTCTTCCGGCTTCATTCCCTTTGGATCGATCGGCTTGCCGATACTCACCGTAATGGTGCCGGCACGTTTCAGGAAGGTATCGCGCGGCCAGAAAAGGCCTGAATTCACTGCAATCGGCAACACCGGCGTATTCGTCTTGGTGGCGAGCAAAGCGCCACCGCGCGCGTAGGGCAACACTTCGCCGGGCCGGGTTCGCGTGCCTTCGGGAAAGATCACGATCCACAGTCCGCGGCCCAGCCGCTCGCGCCCTTGCTGAACCAGTTGCCGCAACGCCGATAACTTGTCGGCACGATCGATGGCGATGGGCCGCAACATCGCTAAGCCCCAGCCGAAAAACGGAATACGAAATAGCTCCCGTTTCAATAACCACACTTGCGGCGGCAATAGTTGCAAAAAGAAAAACGTCTCCCAACTCGATTGATGTTTCGCCAGCACAATGGTCGGCGTGGTCGGAATGTGTTCGCGGCCGATGACGCGATATTCTATGCCGCAAACTACGCGCGCTGAAGCGATCGCGAGACGGGTCCACAACCTGACTAACCGATACAACACCGGGAATCCAAATGGTAAGCAAAGAATCATGAGAATACAGATGACCGGCGACGCAAAAAATTGAATCAGAAAAAGCAGCGTGGAACGCAACCAGATCATAGCGCGGCTTGAATGATCGCTCGCACCGCAACGCCAAGATTCGCAAAAACTTGGGTGCTGTCTGGCAATCCGCCTTGCGCCTGGGTCTTTTCCCCTTTTCCGGTTAACACCAGCATCGGCTGCGCGCCCACGGCGGCGGAGGCTTGCATGTCGCGCAGCGAATCGCCGACACTGGGAATGCCACGCAGCGGGGCGTTGAAGCGCTGGCCGATTTCCGCGAACATACCCGGCTTCGGCTTGCGACACGCACAGTCAGATTCGGCCGTGTGCGGGCAATAGAAAATCGCGTCGAGCCGGCCGCCCACCTGCGCCAGCGCGTCGAGCATCTTTTCATTGATCGCGTTGAGCATGGTCATGTCGAACAGCCCGCGGCCAATGCCCGATTGATTGGTTGCCACCACGACATGAAAACCCGCATGATTAAGCCGCGCGATGCCTTCGAGGGAATCGGGGATCGGCTTCCATTCCTCCGGACGCTTGATGAATTTATCGCTGTCTACGTTGATCACGCCATCGCGATCGAGGATGACGAGTTTCATTGCAGTTATCTCGCTAACTTGGAAATGTCAGCGACTTTATTCATCGCGCTACGCAGATCGTGTAACAACGCCAACCGGTTGTCGCGCAACTTAGAATCGTCGGCCATCACCATGACGTTATCGAAAAAATCATCCACCGGCGCCTTCAGCGCCGCAAAGGATTTGAGATAACCGGTGAAGTCTTGCGCTTGGTACAACTGGCTCGCGCCGGGTGACGCGGACTTAAGTGCGACGAATAATCCGCGCTCGGCCGCCTCGACCAACTTACTCTCCTCGGCGTTACCGGGTACGCTGCCATTCTGCTCCGCCTTCTTGAGAATGTTGGCGACGCGTTTATTCGCCGCCGCCAAACTTTCCGCTTCCGGCATCTGCATAAATGCGCGCACCGCCGCCAATTGGCGCGGCACCAAATGCAACAACATCGGCCGTTGCGACAACACTGCATCGACCTCGTTCGCGGTATAGCCCTGCTCGCGCAGGTAACCTTCAAGTCGCTGAAAGATGAAACTCTCTAGCTCGGCGTGAGCATCGGCAATCTTTCCTTGGAATGCGTCAAAAGCAACACGCAACAGGTCACGCAAGGAAACCGCCAGATCCTGCTCGACCACGATGCGCACAATACCCAGCGCGTGACGGCG
>JANNMV010000487.1:0-1841 GCA_031398205.1 Pseudomonadota bacterium
GATTCTGTCGCGGCAAAATCTGCCGTATCAGCCACGCGATCCGTCGGCCATCGCCAGCATCGAACGCGGCGCTTACATCCTGTCGGAAGCGAAAACCCGCCAGGCAAAGGCGATCCTTATCGCCACCGGCTCGGAAGTGCAGTTGGCCATGGGTGCGCAAAAAGCCCTGGCGGAGACCGGCATTTACGTTCGCGTCGTGTCCATGCCGTGCGCCGAGGTGTTCGACCGACAAGAGTTAAACTATAAAGAATTTGTTTTACCGCCCGGGGTGCCGCGCGTCGCCATCGAGGCTGGCGTGACAGATTACTGGCGAAAATATGTAGGCTTGGACGGCGCGGTGGTCGGCATCGATCGCTTCGGCGAATCGGCCCCGGCAAGCGAGTTGTTCAAATTTTTTGGCTTCACGGTAGACAATGTGGTGAAGACCGCGCAATCCATTATCCATTAAGAGTATCTGGAGAAAGCAATGGCAATCAAGGTAGCAATCAACGGTTATGGCCGCATCGGCCGCAATATTCTGCGCGCGCTGTACGAAGCCAAGCGCACTAGTGAAATTCAAATCGTCGCGATCAACGATCTCGGCAATGCCGAAACCAACGCGCATTTAACGCGTTACGACACGGCGCACGGCCCGTTCCAAGGTACGGTCGCGGTCGATGGCGATCACATGGTCGTAAACGGCGACAAGATAAAAGTCTACGCCGTGCGCAATCCGGCCGAGATTCCCTGGGGCGCCCACGATGTTGACGTCGTGCTGGAATGCACCGGGCTTTTCACCACCAAGGAAAAAGCATCCGCACACATTCGCGGCGGCGCGAAAAAAGTCATTATCTCCGCGCCCGGCGGCAAGGATGTAGACGCAACGATCGTTTACGGTGTGAATCACCAAACGCTGAAAGCCGGCGACACCGTGATCTCCAACGCGTCTTGCACCACTAACTGTCTCGCGCCGATGGCGAAAGTGCTGCACGAAAAAGTCGGCATCGTGAACGGCTTGATGACGACGATTCACGCCTACACCAACGATCAAGTCTTGACCGACGTTTATCACGAAGATCTGCGCCGCGCGCGCTCGGCGACGCAGTCGATGATCCCCACCAAGACCGGCGCCGCCGCGGCGGTTGGCCTAGTGCTGCCGGAACTGAACGGCAAGCTCGACGGTTACGCGATGCGTGTGCCGACTATTAATGTGTCCGTTGTCGATCTCTCGTTCATCGCCGCGCGCGATACGACCGCTGAAGAAATCAACGCCGCGATCAAGGAAGCCTCGGAAAAAGCCGAATGGAAAGGCGTGCTCGGCTACAACACCGCACCGCTGGTGTCGGTCGACTTCAATCACGATTCGCGCTCGTCGGTATTCGATGCCACGCTGACCAAAGTTTCCGGTCGATTGGTTAAAGCGTCGAGCTGGTACGACAACGAATGGGGCTTCAGCAATCGGATGTTGGATACGACCATTGCGTTGATGGCAGCAAAATGACATCGTGAAGGGTGAAAAGTGAAGAGTGAAGGGTAAAATCCACCACTCTTACTTTTCACTTTTCACTTTTCACCTTTCACCTTTCACGCCTATGCCTATTTTAAAACTCACCGACCTAAACCTAGCCGGCAAGCGCGTGTTCATCCGCGCCGACCTCAACGTGCCGCAAGATGAGGCGGGCAACATCACCGACGACACGCGCATTCGCGCTTCCGTGCCAGGTATCAAGCTGGCGCTGGAAAAAGGCGCGGCGGTGATGGTGACCTCCCATCTCGGCCGCCCGACCGAGGGCGAACTTAAGCCGGAAGATTCGCTCGCGCCGATCGCGAAGCGCTTGAGCGAATTGCTCGGCAAGCCTGTT
>JANNMV010000323.1:0-8028 GCA_031398205.1 Pseudomonadota bacterium
GCCGATTCCGGCGAAGACGCAATCGTGTTTTGCCCGACGTCGGACTATGCCGCGAACGTCGAATTGGCCGAAGCCATCGCGCCAGAAGCCAAGCGTGGCGCGCCTCTTCAGCCTATGTCGAAAGTCGCTACGCCGGGCAAAAAGACCTGTGAAGATGTCGCTGAACTACTTGCGCTCCCACTCGCGCAAACGGTGAAATCTGTTGTCGTTATGGCGGACGAAAAGCTGGTGATGCTGTTGCTGCGCGGCGATCATGCGCTAAACGAAGTTAAGGCGGGAAAGATTCCCGGCTTGCAGGATTTTCGTCTTGCCAGCGCCGAAGAGATTCAAGCCAAATCCGGTATGCCGGTCGGCTCCCTGGGCCCGGTCGGATTGCGCGATGACGTGACGCTCATCGCCGATCGCAGCGTCGCTGCGATGAGCGATTTCGGTTGCGGTGTAAATTTAGACGGCTTACACATAAACGGCGTGAATTGGGGTTGGGATTTTCCGGAGCCGGGATTGATTGCGGATATTCGCAACGTCGTCGCCGGCGATCCGAGTCCAGACGGCAAGGGCACGCTGGAGATCGCGCGCGGCATTGAAGTCGGCCACATTTTCCAACTGCGCAAAAAATATTCCGAAGCCTTGTCCGTGACTTTTTTGGATGAAGGCGGCAAATCCCAAGCGATGGAAATGGGGTGTTATGGCATCGGCGTGTCGCGCATCGTCGCGGCGGCGATCGAACAAAATTACGACGAACGCGGCATTATTTGGCCGAAATCCATGGCGCCGTTTCAAGTTTATCTGGCGCCGATCGGCTATAAGAAAAGCGCCGAGGTGCGGTCGGCGGCAGAAAAACTGCATGCCGAAATCAGCGCAATGGGGTTGGACGTACTGCTCGACGACCGCGACGAGCGGCCGGGCGTCATGTTTGCCGATCAGGAACTTATAGGCGTTCCTCACCGAATCGTTGTAAGTGAGCGAGGGCTAAAGGAAAATCAGTATGAATATCAAAGACGTGGCGAAATGGAAGTGCATAAATTGGACTTGCAAAGCCTGTTGCAACGGCTAAAATAAGGGCTATGAATTTTCCCCGCTCGCTTTCGCTCGGTAAAATGTTGCCGCGCGCCCTCGTAATGTTCTTCCTCGCGTTCAGCGTCGGTCTGGCGCTGGCGGGTGCGCAGCGCGAAGAGCGGTTATCGGATAGTGTGCAATCGGCATTACAAAAAGCCGTTGCCGACACGCCGATTTCTCGCACCTATTTTGAGTCGGAATCTCACGAAAAAATTTGGTTGGGCGAAATGTCCGATCGCTTAAAGAAAAAAATTCCCGACGAAGACCAACGCTTTGATTTCCTCAAGACTGCGCATTACGAAGCCATGCGTGCCGGACTTGATCCGGAAATGGTGCTGGGTCTGATTCAAGTGGAAAGTAACTTTCGCAAGTACGCACTGTCGATAGTGGGCGCCCGCGGTTTTATGCAAGTGATGCCGTTTTGGGTGAAACAAATTGGCAGCAAAGATCACAATCTCTTCAATATCCGTACCAACCTGCGCTACGGCTGCATTATTATGCGGCACTATCTCGACATCGAAAAAGGTGATTATTTCCGCGCGCTCGGCCGTTACAACGGGAGCCTGGGTCGAGCGGAGTATCCCACGCTGGTAGTGAATGCGTGGAAAAATCGGTGGACCATCAAAGTTCGGCGTGCCGAGAACGAGATGGTCGATCGCAAACGTCCCTCCTAGCCGTTTCTCGTTTCAATTCCCTCCATGCCATTCCCGCGAAAGCGGGAATCCGTTTGGCATTTGAGAATCAACATGGATTCTCGCTTTCGCGGGAATGACAAGTTGCCAATCCCCTGTAGATAAGTGCGGTTCATGGAATGGAGCAACGCGACGAAGCAATTTCGTTTTTGCAGCCAGGAAATACGAGATTGCTTCGTCGCTAAGAACGCGTTGACCGGGAATCAATCCGTAGAAAGTAAATCGAAGTCGGGAAAAATCCCATCGACGTTTTTGACCTCGACTTGATTGACACGTGCGCTGGACGGCCCGCGCCTTGCCCAAACTAACATTTCCGCGACGATTTTTTCTGGGCCTTGAATCACTGCTTCCACGTAACCGTCCTTGTGATTGCGCACCCAGCCCGTGATGTTGAGCCGTACCGCTTCGCGATACATCGCGGCACGAAAACCAACGCCTTGAACTTTTCCCGAGATGCGTAGGTGTTTAGTTTCGATCATTCCATGTCCACTTTCCCGCGCCCTTGTTTGATCGCGCCTTCGCGTTTTTTCGAGGCGATACGGCGTTCTTTCGAGCCTAACGTCGGCCGCGTTTTGATGCGCTTCTTTGGCACGTGGTTGAGCTTTTTTAAGCGTTCGATCAGCCGCTCGAAAGCAATTTCCTTGTTGCGAAATTGTGACGACGAATCCTGCGCAATGACGGCTACGCCTGAAAGCGCATGCTTCAGCCGCAATGCGGAGTTAGTTTTGTTCACATGCTGGCCACCGGGCCCACTGGCGCGAAACACGTCGATCTCGACTTCGTTTTCGAGGGTAGCGCGGTCGATGGAATAGGGCGGAGGGGCAAGCGCAGTGCGTAGCATTAGCTTTAAAATTGAACTCGATACGAGTATCATTCTAGCGTTAATCGTTCGACCTAATTCATCTTTGGAGGAAAAATGAATCCGCGCATATCTCGCACCATTTTAGCCGCATCAATAGCGATGGTTGGGTTGGCCTATGTCCCCACGACCTTCGCCGACGAAACCTGCAACTCGCCCTACATGTCTAAACTGATTAAAGGTCAGGAAGATTTCGTTTACGTCTGGACGCTCGGCGTGGAAGGCTTGGGCGACGGCCAGGACAAGCTCGTTACCATCGACGTCAATCCGAAATCCAAGCAGTACGGCAAAGTAATCGCCAGCCTATCGGTTGGCGGGCGCGGCGAGGCGCACCACATGGGCTTCACCGATGATCGGCGATTCCTCTGGGCCGGCGGATTGGATAATAGCAAGATTTATGTGTTCGATATTCATCGCAATCCGGCGAAACCCAAGCTCACCAAAACTATCGCCAACCTCGCCGATAAAACCGGCTATGTTGGCCCGCATACGTTCTATGCCATGCCCGGCCGTATGTTGGTCGGCGCGCTGTCAAACAGCAAAGATCACGGCGGTGTAACCGGCATGGCGATGTACAACAACAAAGGTGATTATGTCGCGAAGTACGACATGCCGACCGACAACGGCGGTGATGGTTACGGCTACGATATCGGCATCAATCCCGGCAAAAACGTCATGTTGACCTCGAGCTTTACCGGCTGGAATAATTACATGATGGATCTGGGCAAGCTGATCAAAGACGGCGAAGCGATGAAACGCTTCGGCAACACCATGGTGCTGTGGGATTTGAAAGCGATGAAAGCGAAGAAAGTATTGAGCGTCCCCGGCGCGCCGTTGGAGATTCGTTGGAGCTTGAAGCCCGGCGACAATTGGGCGGTCACCGCGTCTGCGCTCACGTCGAAAATCCATTTGATCAAGCAAGACGACCAAGGCGAATGGCAAGCAAAAGAAGTCGCCACGATTGGCGATCCATCCAAGATTCCGTTGCCGGTGGACATCAGCATCACCGCCGACGGCAAGGGCTTGTGGGTCAATACCTTCATGGACGGCAAAACGCGTTATTTCGATTTGAGTAATCCCGAAGCGCCGACCCAAACTTTTGAGAAAGTGACGGGTAAACAGGTCAACATGGTGTCGCAAAGCTGGGACGGCAAACGCGTTTACATCACCTCATCGCTACTTGCCAACTGGGATAAGAAGGGCGACGACAACGAGCAAGTCGTGCGCGCGTTTAACTGGGACGGCAAAGATTTGACCGTGGCATTTGAAGTTGACTTCAACAAAGAAAAATTGGGCCGTGCGCATCATATGAAGTTTGGCACGAAGGCGTTGCGCACGGCGTTTGATGAGGTTGATGGCGAGAAAGTCGCAGTCATCAGCGACAGCCGAACGCCTAAATAAGCATAGATGCCTTAATCCTGTAGCCCTAGGCGATCCCGTCATTCCCGTGAAAACGGGAAAACGAGGCCGAAGGCCGAAGTTTCGAGGAACGGCCATCCATCACCTTAAAACCACCATAGATCCCCGCCTTGGCGGGGATGACGCTTTAGCGCGGTGGGTCTTATTGGTGTTTTTTACGCTGCTGTCGTTTTCGCTAGACGCCACAAGCTGTGAAGCCGAACCGCTTAAAAACCTCGACTTCACGCCTCCCGCGCCCGGCACCTATCAACTGCAACACATTATGCCCGTCCCGGAAGGCACGGTACTCGATGTCGACGGCGCAGCAAAATCGCTGCACGCTTTTACCCGTGACAAAATTACGTTGCTGTCGTTCATCTACACCTCGTGCGCTGATCCGGAAGGCTGCCCGATGGCCTATCAAACCTTCGACGATCTGAAAAAGCACATCGTCGCACGGCCGGAGTTTACCAACAAAATTCGCTTCGTTAGTCTGAGTTTCGATCCGCTGCGCGATACACCGGAAATGATGCAGCATTACGGCGGTAGCCATGTGCGCGACAAGCAAGGCGTGCAGTGGTTTTTTCTGACCACGCCTTCACCCGCCGCGCTAGAGCCACTGGTCGAGGGTTTCGGTCAAGATGTTCAGGTTGTCGTCGATAAGGAAACCGGACGCACAAGCAAAGAACTCAGTCATGTCCTCAAAGTGTTTCTGATCGACGGCCAAGGCGACGTGCGCGAAATTTACACCACGTCATTTCTGTTGCCGCAAGTGGTGATGAACGATATCGAAACGTTGCTGATGGAGCGGCAGAGCCACTAAGATGCGCGCAAGACATGCTGTACGCTCCTTTATCCATGCGGTTCTCGGAGCATTGCTTAGTGTGGCGGGGGTCCACGCGGGCGATGCCGCGAACTCGACTTTGGGACTGCCACCCATTGTTATTCCCGCCGACAATCCCATCACACCCGAAAAAGTTGCGCTCGGCAAGAAACTCTTCATGGATCGGCGGCTGTCGCCGAACAACACCTTGTCCTGTGCCATGTGTCACGTGCCCGAGCAGGCTTTCACGCAGAACGAACTGGCGACCTCCGTCGGCTTTGAAGGCAAGAGCCTGCGCCGCAACGCACCGACTTTGCTGAACGTCGCTATGCACGATAGCTTCCAGCGCGATGGTGCGAAAGCGTCGCTCGAAGCGCAAGTTTGGGGGCCGCTTCTGGCGCACAATGAAATGGCAAACGGCGCCGTCGAGGCGGTCGTTACGCGAATCAATTCACTGACTGACTATCAAGGATTATTCGAGCAAGCCTTCGCCGGGAAAAGCGCCGGCGAAATCACCGTTGGGCAAGCCATCGCCAGCTACGAGCGCACGCTGCTCGCTGGCGATTCGCGCTTTGACCGCTGGTATTTCGGTGCCGAGGCAAACGCCTTAAGCGCGGACGAACAAGCGGGTTTTCGCGTCTTCATGGCATCCAATTGCAACGCCTGTCACAGGCTCGACGAACGCGCCGCATCGTTTACCGACAATGGTTTTCACAATACCGGGAGTCACGCGGCGCAGCAGCGGAAATCGTTGCGTCCCATTTCTGTGCAACTGGCCCCCGGCGTGAGCATCGAGGTCGATCGCGACGCGCTTGCGGCCGTGTCCAAGCCGCAAGTGCGCGATGACGGTCGTTTCGAAGTCAGCCGCGATGTGCGCGATCTGCATGCATTCAAAACGCCGAGCCTGCGCAATGTCGCGCTTACCGCGCCGTACATGCACGATGGTTCCATTGCGACACTTGAAGGCGTTATCGACTTTTACTCGCTGGGATTTACGGCGCAGGCCGCACATCCTATCGCGGTAGCGCAATGGTCAGCGCGGGAAAAATCGGACTTAGTTGCGTTCTTGCGTTCGTTAAACGCGAGTCACGCTGCATCACTGATTAGCGGTGCTCGGGCAAGGGCGGTGAATCCACGCGACAACACGGAATAACGCAGCGCCGCATGGCCCTAGGCCGGCCGCGGATGCTGCTTGGTGGCGCGGCATAGGTGGAACGCCGCGCCCATGCTGCCTCTCCGGGCAGCTATTCCCTAAACTAATTTCTTATGGTTGCCATCGCAGAAAGGTTTGGTCGCCGTATGTTTGCAGCGAGGATTGTAGCCCTGCGTCGTCGAGCAAGAAAAAGCCCCGCTCGAAGCGGGGCGAAGGAGGAGGCAGTAAACACTAGCAAGAACTTGCCGGTGTCGTCCGCAGTGCCATTGTTCGCTTATTGGCCGAACATGACCATACCTCAAACGGCGTAGTTGGCATCGGCCAAAAGTCGTAGACCGAAAGTAGTAGGGAAGTAAAATGCTTCCCTAGGTTTTCGACGCTGTTGCCTTACCCGGCGTGGCCGGCGGTTCGGGCGTGGCTTGTGAGTCGGGCTTGATAAAATTCCACGGCCAATTTTTCGGATCGAGAAAAGGATTTTCCGCCGTCGGCGCATCGGCGGGCGCGGCGCTATTCGGGGTCAGTAGCACTTTCTGATATTCCAGCGCTTTGATACTGACTTCAAGCATGCCGAGATTGGTTTGCAGCCACGTATGCACCGACTTAAGCTCGGAAATTTTGCGTTCGACCTCTTCCAGCGACAAGCTCGGCATGAGGAAATTTTGCAGCGGGAAGGCGAACGGATTCGCCATTTTTTGAAACATTTCAATCATCGCTTGCGGCGAACTGGAATCGGTCATTTCAATGTCCTTCCCTTAACTGTCAGGAAAATTTTCGGATGAATTCCGTCATCTTCGGATAAATGTTCTCACGGAAGCGGCGCCCGCTGAATAAGCCGTAGTGACCGACCTTCGGCGACAATAAATGTTGATGGCGCGCGGCGGGAATGCCGCTACACAACGCATGGGCGGCTTCGGTCTGGCCGTTGCCGGAAATGTCGTCAAGCTCGCCTTCGATGGAAAACAGCGCGGTGGTTTTAATCGCTGCGGGATTCACCGTCTCACCGGCAACCACCATCTTGCCTAGGGGCAAATGGTGTTCCTGAAACACCGCTTGGATGGTGTCCAGATAGTATTCCGCCGGCAAATCCATCACCGCATTGTATTCGTCGTAGAAGGCGCGATGGGCATCGGCGCTCTCGCCGTCGCCTTTGACCAAATGGTAAAAATAATCCTTATGAGTATCGATGTGACGATCCGGGTTCATCGCCACAAAGCCGGCGAGTTGCAAAAATCCTGGATAGACATTGCGGGTGAAGCCGGGGTATTTTGCCGGCACGCGACTGATCAATCGATTCTCGAACCACTCGATTGGGTGCTTCAGTGCAAAATTATTCACCACCGTCGGGCTGCGACGCGTGTCGATCGGCCCGCCCATCATGAGCATGGTCTTCGGTGTTTTTTCGCCGTGTTGCGCCATTAGCGAAATGGCAGCGAGCACCGGCACCGTCGGCTGACAGACCGAAACCACGTTAACATCCGTGCCGAGGAAGCGAATGAACTCCTGCACGTAGGCAACGTAATCGTCAAAACCAAACATGCCTTCGGTCACCGGCACCATGCGCGCGTCACGCCAATCGGTAATATAGACATCATGATCGGGCAAAAACGTTTTCACCGTATCGCGCAGCAACGTTGCATAGTGGCCGGACATCGGCGCGACCATCAAGACCTTGGGATCCTTGCGCGTGGTATCGCGCTTGAAGTGAAGCAATTCGCAGAATGACTTTTCCAGCACGATTTCTTCGCTGACTGCAACCGTTTTTCCTTGGATCGTCGTTTCGTTCAAACCGAATGCCGGCTTGGCGTAGCGATGGGTCATGCGCAGAATGACATCGGCGCCGGCAATCATGATGCGCGACATCGGGTTGTGACTCAACACGCCGAACGGGTTGCCGTAAAACTCGGCGGTGACTTGCGCCCACAGGCGCAAGGGCGCAAGTGAGGCATGTTGTGCTTCGTGTAACTGATATAGCATGATGCCTTAAGCCCTATTATTTAGTAAGGTATTAGAACGGACTTTAATTGCCTTGTAACAAACCTGTCAATAG
>JANNMV010000589.1:0-2540 GCA_031398205.1 Pseudomonadota bacterium
ATCAGCGACGGCGCCGGTAACACGGTCGCCAGCGAGACTGCGCCGGTGATTAAGGCTGCGGTCGACGACCTGACCAAGATCGAGGGCGTCGGCCCGAAGATTGCGTTGGTTTTGTCCAGCAACGGCATCACTACCTACGCGCAACTGGCGAAAGCCGATCCGGCGGCGGTGCAAGAGATGTTGAAAAAATCCAGCGGTCGCTTCAATATGGCCAAACCGCAAACCTGGCCGCAGCAAGCCGAACTGGCTGCTAGCGGAAATTGGGACGCGCTGAAAAAGCTGCAAGACGAGCTTCACGGCGGCACGAAAAAATAGGAGTAGCAAATGGCACATAAGAAAGCAGGCGGTAGTTCCCGTAACGGTCGCGATTCAGAATCAAAGCGCCTGGGCATTAAAGTCTACGGCGGCGAACTGATTCCGGCGGGCAGCATTATCGTACGCCAGCGCGGCACCGAGTTTCACCCCGGCGACAACGTCGGAATCGGCAAGGATCACACCTTGTTTGCAAAAGTCGACGGAACGGTCGCGTTCCGCGTCAAGGGCGCTGCGAAACGCCGCATGGTGAGCGTAACGCCCGCGTAAACTCAAATTTACGTTGAAGACTAAAAGCCCTGTCGTTCGACGGGGCTTTTGTTTTTTTAGCAGTACAAATTACAATGAGCATCGCCAGGCATCGCGTGGATACTATGTCGTGGCCATGCATGGCCTGGGAGCCGCACTGGTATTGCCTGTACAGGCACTGAAAGCATCAAATGAAATTTTTTGACGAAGCAAAGATAGAAGTTCTTGCCGGCAACGGCGGTGACGGTTCCGCCAGTATGCGGCGCGAGAAGTTTATTCCGTTCGGCGGGCCGAACGGCGGCGACGGTGGCCGCGGCGGCAGCATTTACGCCATCGCCGATCGCAATATCAACACCCTGATCGACTATCGCTACGCCCGCATCCACCGCGCCAAGCACGGTGAGAATGGCCGCGGCGCCGATTGCTACGGCAAGGGCGGTGAAGACATCGAGCTGCGCGTACCCGTCGGCACGGTTTTCAGCGACAACGAAACCGGCGCACTCATTGTCGATCTGGCCAAGCACGGCGAGCGCGCTCTGATCGCCAAAGGCGGCAAGGGCGGCCTCGGCAATATTCATTTCAAATCCAGCACCAACCGCGCGCCGCGTCAATTCACGGCGGGCGAACCGGGCGAGCAAAGAGAACTTAAGCTTGAACTGAAAGTCCTCGCCGATGTGGGATTGCTCGGCATGCCAAACGCGGGTAAATCCACTTTCATCCGCGCCGTCTCCGCCGCGCGGCCGAAAGTCGCCGACTATCCGTTCACCACATTGCATCCCAATCTAGGCGTGGTGCGGGTCGATGAAAACCGCAGCTTCGTCATCGCCGATATTCCCGGTTTGATCGAAGGCGCGGCGGAAGGCGCAGGCCTTGGGCACCAATTCCTGCGCCACCTGCAGCGCACACGATTGTTGCTGCACATCATCGACATGGCGCCGGTTGATGATGTCACCGATCCCAGCGTCGAAGGCAAAGCCATCATCGGCGAGCTGAAAAAATACGACGAAGCACTCTACAAAAAAGCACGCTGGCTGGTGTTGAACAAAGTCGACATGCTCGACGACGCAGAGGCCGCCAAACAAACGAAAAAAATTCAGAAGGCGCTTGGCTACAAAGCCCCGTGCTTTACTATCTCGGCGCTGACCGGCGCGGGCTGCAAAGCACTCTCCTACGCCATCATGGATCATTTGGATCAAACTAAAAGACCCGAGTCGGAGTCGGCCGAAGAAGAATGACCGAGGTCGTCAAACATTCGAAATGCATCGTCGTCAAGATCGGCAGCAGCCTCTTGACCAATGATGGTGCGGGTCTGGACCGTACCGCCATTGCCGGCTGGGTGGCACAGATCGCGGAAATAAAGTCGCTGGGCAAACAAGTGTTGTTGGTATCCAGCGGCGCGATCGCCGAAGGCTTGCAGCGTTTAGGCTGGAAGCGGCGGCCCCACGCGGTGCACGAACTTCAAGCCGCCGCCGCCGTCGGGCAGATGGGTTTGGTGCAAGTTTACGAGTCGTGTTTTCGCGAACATGGGCTGGCGACGGCGCAGATTCTGCTGACCCACGACGACTTAGCCGAACGCAAACGCTATCTCAACGCGCGCTCGACGCTGCGAACACTGCTCGAGCTCAACGTCATTCCCGTCATCAATGAAAATGACACCGTAGTCACCGACGAAATTAAGTTCGGCGACAACGATACCCTCGGCGCGCTGGTGACGAATCTTATCGAAGCCGATGTCATGATCATCCTTACCGATCAAGCGGGCCTCTACACTGCCGATCCGCGCAAGGATCCGACCGCGACCCTGATCCAACAAGCCCAAGCCGGCGCGCCGGATTTGGAACGCTTGGCGGGCGGCGCCGCAAGCCACCTCAGCCGTGGCGGCATGCTAACCAAGGTGATCGCCGCCAAGCGCGCCGCACGCAGCGGCGCCCACACCGTGATCGTCTCCGGCCGTGAGCCGAATGTGCTGCTGCGTCTGG
>JANNMV010000631.1:0-2604 GCA_031398205.1 Pseudomonadota bacterium
GCGGTGTAACACGCTATACCGTTGGCGAAATTAGCCTGACGGCAGCAATATGATTCTCGCGGTGGATGCGGGAAACAGTCGCATTAAATGGGGCTGCTACGAGAATGGCGCTTGGTTGATAACCGACGCAATCGGGCACAATGAAATCGATTCGGTGGCGGTGACTTGGCAACGAATTCCCGCGCCGGCGCAAATCGTGATCTCGAACGTCGCCGGTGACGCGGTGCAGCGTGAGCTGTCCGTAGCGCTGTCGCATTTCGCCGTCGCGCCATACTGGCTGAAGTCCGGGCAGCAACTCTGCGGCGTGACGAATGGGTATGCGGCGCCGAGCCAGCTCGGCAGTGATCGATGGGCGGCGCTAATCGGCGCGCGACGGGAGGAATCGGGCCCGGTGTTGGTGGTGAACGCCGGTACGGCGCTAACCATTGATGCGATGACGGCGGACGGCCAGTTTCTGGGTGGGTTGATCGTTCCCGGCATTCGGTTGATGATGCAGGCGCTGACCACGGGAACGGCCCACGCCCATGCCGCGGATGGCGAGTTCGCGCAGTTTCCGACTAACACGTTGGACGCGATTTATTCCGGCGCGCTAAACGCTGCGCTGGGAAGCGTGACGCGTATGTCCGATGCGTTGGCGGCGCGTTCCGGGGCGGCGCCTGTTTGCATTCTCAGTGGGGGCGCGGCGCCGGTGCTGATCCCGTATTTACCACCGCCAACGCGGGAAATTCGGAATTTGGTGCTATCGGGTTTAATGACGATCGCGGAGGCAAGCCCTTGAGGGTGTTATTTTTTGTACTGTTGTTGGCCAATCTAGCGCTCTTTGTTCTGGCGAATTGGTTTGCACCGACGTCGTCAGGCCAGGTGCGGGAAGAATTGAATTCGGACAAAGTCAGGCGTTTGTATCCGCAGGATTTACCGCCATCGAGTTCGGTCGATACGCTGCGCTTTCGAGTTTAGTGAGTCAATTACCGTTGCGCTCGCCGGCCAGGATGAGCGTCGCCTAGTTCGTTACAATTACGGGCAATAACTGCGTGCTGTTTTCGATTCGCTTAGCCGCGTCGCGTGCGGCTGCGGCTGATTGGTACGGCCCGCTGCGCACGCGATAGAACCCCTCCAAGAACGAGACCTGGAGCGGCTCTCCGAGCATCTTTTGTGCGGTGCGAAGCTGTTTTCGAAACGCATCGGCGCTGGCCCGGCCGGTGAAGGAGCCGAGTTGCAAATACACCTTTCCTTCGCTCGCCGCGGGCGCAGTGGTTGCGACGGTTTCTACCTCAACGTCCGCGCTGCCTTGCCGGACATAACCCAATTTATGCGCCGCCACGTAGGACAAATCGATAATCCGGTCGTGCTTGAATGGGCCGCGATCATTGATGCGTACGGTTACCGATTTCTTGTTCTGAAGATTCGTCACACGGGCATAACTGGGAATGGGTAAGGTCGGATGGGCGGCGGTCATCTGATACATATCGTAGAGTTCCCCGGAAGACGTTGCTTTGCCGTGATAACGACGACCGTACCAAGATGCCACGCCGCGCGCCCGGTAGTCGCGCGCGTCGGCGCGCGGAACGAAACGCAGGCCCAACGCGTTGTAGGGCCGGATGGCGTAGGGGTGTAATTTTTCTGCGCGCGGCACGGCATCGGGGATTTGATCCAGATTGCTTGGCGGATTCGCGGCGGGACCGTCGTCCAAATAGTAAGCGCCATTATTGCTTGGCTGGGGTACGGGCGCCGGCGGCGGCTGCGTTTTAACGACTGGTGACGGTGGCTTAATGAAAGGGGGAACGGAACTACCGGGTTGTCGTGCGGTGGTGCAACCTGCGATAGCGATCACCGCCGAAAGCACACAGGAAAAATTGCGCAGGGTCATGTTTGTACCAGTTTCTTTTGACTATTAATGCCCATCAGTATACCGAGGCTAACTAGGATCGTGACCAGCGCTGTGCCACCATAACTGACAAATGGCAGCGGCACACCCACGACCGGCAGGATGCCGCTGACCATGCCCATGTTCACAAACGCGTAAGTGAATAAAGTCAGCGTCAAGGCGCCTGCGACCAATCGCCCAAACAGATTTCCTGCGCTGTACGCGATCATCATGCCGCGCACAATCAGAGCAAAATAAAGGGCGAGCAAAATTAAGTTGCCAATCAATCCGAATTCCTCGCCATACACGGCAAAGATGAAATCGGTTGTGCGCTCGGGCAAAAAATCCAAATGGGTTTGGGTACCATTGAGCCAGCCTTTGCCGCTAATACCGCCCGATCCGATGGCAATGGTCGACTGAATAGTGTGATAGCCCGCGCCGAGCGGGTCCTGAGCGGGATCGAGTAAGGTGAGGACTCGTTGGCGCTGATAGTCGTGCATGATAGACCACGCCAGTGGCAGGCTTGCGCCAACCATTACCCCTAACCCAAGCAGAAATTTCCAACTCAAACCGGCGAGAAACAACACATAAAAACCCGACGCGGCAATGAGCAGCGCTGTTCCCAAATCCGGTTGCTTGGCGATCAACAAAACCGGCGCCGCGAGGATCGACGCGGCGACCAGAAAATCCATTAAACGCAGCGACGATTCGCGCCGATGGAAGTACCAGGCGAGCATCAA
>JANNMV010000633.1:0-7116 GCA_031398205.1 Pseudomonadota bacterium
GGCGCGAAGCTGGTCATGCGCTTCGACCGCCCCATCCTGGAGGCCATCGTGGCGGAGGGCAAGCTGAGCGAGCCGGCCGCGGCGCGCTACTTGGTCGACACCTTGGTTGCACGACGCGACAAGGTTGCGCACGCCTACTTCGAGCAGGTTTCGCCGAAAATCAGATTGGTCAGGTTCAACGGCTGGAACAGCGTGCCGTTGGTCATGACCTGAAAAAACACCATGATCGCGATCAGCGAAATCAGCATGCCATATTCGCGGAGATTGTGTTTCAGGAAATCGACGTACTGCACTTTTTTAGGCTCTGCCATGTTAGTTGGCTCCTGATTTAACAATTGACGACATGATTTTTTCTTGGGTCGCCTCGGCCGCCGTGAATTCGGCGACGAACTTACCTTCGTTCAACACGCAGATTCGATCGCACATGCCGAGCAGTTCCGGCATTTCCGAGGAGATCATGATGACGCATTTTCCTTCGTTCGCGAGTTGCGCGATGATGGTGTAGATCTCATACTTGGCGCCGACATCGATGCCGCGCGTGGGCTCGTCCAGAATCAGCACTTCCGGATTAGAGAACAGCCATTTGCCGAGCACGACTTTCTGCTGATTGCCGCCGGATAGGTTGACGACCTGCTGAAACACGCTGGGGGTGCGGATATTCAACTTTTTTCGATACGCCTCCGCAACGGTGAACTCTTTGCCGTCGTCGATGATGCCGTTGCGCGCGATGGCCTTTAGGTTGGCCAACGTGGTATTCCAAGCGATCACTTCGTCCAACACCAGGCCATAACCCTTGCGGTCCTCGGTGACGTAGGCAATGCCGTGGTTAATCGCTTTTTGAATCGAGCTGACATCGATTTCCTTGCCGTGCAAAAACACCTTGCCGGAAATGCCTTGGCCGTAGGAGCGGCCGAAAATGCTCATTGCCAGTTCGGTGCGACCCGCCCCCATCAGCCCGGCGATACCGAGGATTTCACCGCGCTTGACGTGCAGATCAACCGCTTTGATCACTTGGCGGTCGGCGTGAATGGCATGATGAACGCGCCAATCCTTGACCGAAAAAACAACGTCGCCGATATTCGGTGTTCGCTTCGGATAGCGATCCGCCATTTCCCGCCCGACCATGCTTTTAATGACGCGATCTTCGCTGATCTGGTTAGCGCGGCAGTCCAGCGTTTCAACCGTCGCACCGTCGCGCAAGATGGTGATGGAATCGGCCACCTTGGAAATTTCGTTGAGTTTATGCGAGATTAATATGCAGGCGATGCCGTGGCGTTGCAGCTCCAACAACAACTCGAGCAAGCCATCGCTGTCGGTCTCGTTCAAGCTCGCGGTCGGTTCGTCAAGAATTAACAGTTGAACTTCTTTGGAAAGCGCTTTGGCGATTTCGACGAGTTGTTGCTTGCCGACACCGAGATTGGTTATCAAGGTGCTCGGCGACTCGTTCAGCCCAACTTTTTTGAGTAACACCTGGGTCTTGGAAAAGGATGCCGTCCAATCGATCACCCCGAATCGCGCCTGTTCGTTGCCGAGAAAAATATTCTCCGCAATCGACAACAGAGGCACCAGCGCTAACTCTTGATGAATAATGATAATGCCAAGTTTCTCGCTGTCGGCGATGCCTTTGAAGCGACATTCTTTGCCTTGGAAGCGAATCTCGCCTTCATAGGCGCCATAGGGATACACCCCGCTTAAGACTTTCATCAGCGTGGATTTGCCCGCGCCGTTTTCGCCGACGATGGCGTGGATCTCACCGGCACGGATCGTCAGATTAACCTTGCTTAACGCCTTCACGCCATGGAATTCTTTGCTGATTCCGCGCATTTCAAGAATGGCGTCGGTCATGCTGGCTCACGAAGTTGAATCGGAAACAAAAACAGGGCCAGCGCGGTGAGCACGGGACCTGTTCGCATGGCGATGGCTTACTTGAGTTGATCTTCGGTGTAGTAACCGCTGCCAACCAGTATCTGTTTGTAATTCGATACATCGACACTAACCGGTTTCAGCAAATAGGACGGAACGACCTTTACCTTGTTGTTGTAGGTCTTGGTGTCGTTGATCTCGACTTTCTTGCCGGTCAATATCGCATCGACCATGCCGGCGGCAACTTTCGCGAGTTCGCGCGTGTCCTTAAAAACCGTAGAGTATTGCTCTTTGCGGATCATGGACTTCACCGAAGCGATTTCCGCATCTTGGCCGCTGACGAAGGGCATCGGCTGTTTCGGCGTGCCGTAGCCAACGCCTTTGAGTGACGACAGAATGCCGATGCTCAACCCGTCATAGGGCGACAGCACGGCATCGACGCGCGCATTGCCATAGTAGGCGCTCAACAGATTGTCCATGCGCGCCTGGGCGACGGCGCCGTCCCAACGCAGCGTCGAGACTTTGTTCATGCCCATTTGCTTGCTGCGAACGACGAGTTTGCCTTTGTCGAGGTAGGGTTTCAGAACCGACATGGCGCCATCGTAAAAGAAGAACGCATTGTTGTCGTCGGCGGAACCGCCGAACAGTTCGATATTGAACGGGCCTTTGCCGGATTTGAGTCCTAAAGCCTTTTCAAGCGTTTGCGCCTGCAACACGCCTACCTGAAAATTATCGAAGGTGGCGTAATAGTCAACGTTCTTGCTGCCGACGATCAAGCGATCGTAGGACACCACTTTAACGCCTTTATCGGCGGCTTTTTGTAACGCATCCGATAACGTGGTGCCGTCGATTGCGGCGATGACCAACACTTTAACGCCCTTGGTGATCATGTTTTCGATCTGCGCCAACTGATTGGGAATATCATCATCGGCGAACTGCAAATCAGCTTTATAGCCCTTGTCCGCCAGGCTTTTCACCATGCTATTGCCGTCGGATATCCAGCGTGCCGAGGCCTTCGTCGGCATCGACACGCCGATTGTGCCTTTGTCTTGCGCGCCCGCTTGGGATATGGCCAGCAGACCCGTTACCAATGCAGCGGCTATCGATTTAGTTATTCTCATTGCTTCTCCTCTAATAATCATATAATTCTGACTCGCTTCGCGAAACGGCGAAGCTTCAGCATGATAAAGACTTTTCCCGGAATGTTCCAACTCGGAATTTAGTTCCAACCGGCGTCCACTTTGAACTCCTGAGCGGTACACATTGCTGCATCGTCCGAGGCGAGAAATAACGCCATGCGGGCGATGTCCGATGGTTGCAGCTTATCGGGCAGGCATTGGTTGCGTTTAATCGCTTCTTCGCCTTCGGGCGTGAGCCATAATTTGATCTGGCGCTCCGTCATCACCCAGCCCGGTGATACGGTGTTGACGCGGATGCGATCACCGCCAAGGCCAGCGGCCATCCCGCGCGTCAACCCATTGACCGATGACTTGGCGATGGCGTAACAAGGATACTCACTGGCCTTGCTCTGCCAGCCGGTGGAACCCATGTTGATAATCGACCCGCCGCCCAAGCGCCGCATGCCCGGCACGATGGCCTGAATCGCGAAGAACGCCGGGCGTTCGTTCACCGCCATGCGCTCGTCGTAATATTCCGCGGTAACCGACTCCATTGTGTGACGATCGTCGCTGGCAACATTGTTCACCAGCGCGTGGAAATCGCCCAATGCGGCGGTTGCTTCCGTAATCGCCGCTTGCAGCGCGGCGATGTCACGCACGTCGCAAGCTTTCCACCACGGCGCGCCATGGCCCGCCGCCGCCAGTTGCAGCGCCAGCGTTTGACTGGCGGCGCCGTTCACGTCCACGAAGGCCACCCGAGCGCCCTGTTCGGCAAAGGCCGCAACCATGGCGGCGCCGATGCCGCTGCCGCCGCCGGTGATGAATACGCGCCGTCCGCGCAGGCTAGGGTAAGTGGCGAGCATTGGCACGGTTACTGGCACATCGATCTCCTTGGAGGTTTTTGCAGTTTAAGTGAAGGTCGCATCTCAACTGTCATTCTGAGCGAAGCGAAAAAACGGCTTTCCCGGTCGCAAAAAACAGAGTCTTCGGCCTGCTGACCTCGGATTGACAATGAGAGTGACGGAGTTCCTATTGTCACTTTGCTTTGCTAGGATAGGGCATGTCAAGTGCCATACCGATTCCCCTCAATACCCTGCGCTGGGTCTGGCCTGCACCATCACCCGAACAACTGCCGTTCGAAGCGCTCGCCGACGCGCTGTTAGCTGTCGAGATCGATAGCCCGGGCTTGCCTGCTGCCTGTTGCGGCGCTTGATGGCGTTGACCAAACATCCTGTCGCCTGGCTACATCACGCCGGTCAACATCTGGGCCTTGTGCCGTCGTTGGGCGGTGGCGTCGCCGCCTGGCAACTCGATCGGCCACACGGGCGACTGCATTTGTTTCGGCCGTGGGACGGTGTCAGCGAAGATCGCTACACGCTTGCCGCCTTCGCCATGCTGCCCTGGTGTAACCGTATCGGCGGCGGGGGCTTCACGCACGCCGGGCGCTTCCACGCGATGTCACCCAACCGGCCACGTGAGTCTTGCCCCATTCATGGCGACGGCTGGTTACAACCGTGGACACTGACCCAGCCGCAAGATAATTCCCTGGTGATGACGCTCGAGTCACACCGATTCGGCGGCAACCCGCACGACTATCAAGCCACGCAAATTTTTGCGCTGGAGGATTGGGGCATGGAGCAAATGGTCAAAGTTGTTCATCTCGGTCCCGAGCCGTTACCTTATGGCGTTGGCATTCATCCATGGTTCACACGCACGCCGCACGCACACCTGCGCGCATCGGTGCAAGGTGTTTGGTTGACGGGCGACGATCCTCTGCCGATCGCGCATACGCAACAATTTCCATCGACCTGGGATCTGCGCGAATCCGTCGCGGTCAATGGCTTGCTAATCGACAATGCCTACACCGGATGGTCCGGTGCGGCATCCATCGAATGGCCGGAACATCGATTGAAACTCAACATCAGTGTTGCTCAGACAGCGCAAGGCTATTGCCATTTTTATCGGCCGCCGGATGGCGAGACGTTCTGCTTCGAACCCATCTCCCACCCCATCAACGCTGTTCATTTGCCCGGACGGCCGGGATTAAAAGTGTTGCACCAGGGCGAAAGTTTGATGTTCAAGGTGCAATGGCGTCCGACGTCATGTGTGGATTGAACGCTGGATGCGGCAAGATTTTTGAGCCTCTACGCCACGACCCGCACCTAGCCTTGAGCTTGACGGCATATGTGCCAGGAGCCGCGCTGCTGTTGCTTCGTGGCGGCACACGTTAAACCAGGTTGAGCGTGATCCGGTAGACAGCAAAGTCTTCCAACCACCGCAAACAAAAACCCCGCCGAAGCGCAGCCGCCACGCCATGCGCTTGATAGCGAAAGGCGCCGCAGAGGCACCCTCCGTCGTGAGTAATCATCGACGTCACTTACGGTCTCCTAAGCTTGACCGGCGGGTTCGCTCTTATGCGGAAGCTAAGGCGCGCTTTGAGACGTCCGGTTGATGTTTGCCTCGGTTGGGCCAAGCAGACTCAGAAGTCAAGTCATAGAAGTGTTGTCAATTAACTTGTAACTTATGTGTTATGCAAGACTACGCCAATTCAATCCATTGTCTTGATCGGCAATGCCAATCCAGTCAGTCGCGCAGCCAAGAACCGGCGCCAGTGCGGCGCGGGCACGGTTCGGGGAATTATTTTGACGACTGAGATGGGCGGCAACGCAGTGCTGCAGCGCACCGCAATCAAGCTTGGCAAGTAGGCTCGCCGAGGCCGTATTGCTTAGATGACCGAAACGGCCACCGATGCGCTCTTTAAGCGAATGCGGGTAGGCGCTTTTCTGTAACAGCGCGGCATCATGATTACACTCCAGCACAAGCGCATTGAGGCCCGACAACATACTTTCTATGTGCGCTGTCGTGCTGCCAACGTCGGTCAAAACGCCTAGGCGCAGCGTGCCATCGCCAAATACAAATTGTGCCGGTTCGCGGGCGTCGTGGGGAACGGGAAAGGGAAACACTTCGACATCGCCGATGGCAAATGGGGCGTGGCTGTCAATTTCGCGTACGAGATCGGACTGCAAAAACCCATCGGGTTGGCTGGCAAAGGTGCCGTAGGTAAGCCAAACGGGTACACGATGTTTGCGCGAAAATTTGCCTACGCCGCGAATATGATCGCCGTGTTCGTGGGTGACGATGATCGCGGAAATATCAGCGGGAGCCAAACCGAGCCGACCCAGGCGCAATTCCGTTTCCGACAAGCCAAATCCGCAGTCGAGCATCAGTCGAGTTTGTCCGGCTTCGACGATCAGCGCATTGCCCTCGCTACCGCTGCCGAGCGAGGCGAAGCGCAACATGGGCTATTTCAGTTGGTCGTAGAGCAGTTCGAGAATTTTTCCGCCCACCGCGGTTTTTTCCGGAGTGCCGGTTTTATCCTGAATACGCACTGCAGTGGTTTCGCCGGCGTCACTTACCAATATCCGATATTGCTCCTGCTTACCGGGTTTTGGATCGCCACTACCGAAGATCCGCGCGAAAAATCCTTTGGGTTTAACCTTGTTATCGTCTTGCGGATCAACATAGCTGACGAAATAGATGCCCTTCGAACGATCGCGGTCATCGACGGTGAAGCCAACGCGATCAAGGGCCAGTCCGACCCGACGCCAGGCGCGCTCGAAATCTTCCAGCACGTCAAGCTGGCTCTTGCCCTCGCCTGACTTTACAAGTTTGGCTCGATCTTCAGGCTTCGGCTGCGCATCAGCCTGGGTTCGGGCATCTTCGGAGCCGAGACGATTGGCTAGGCGTAGCAACATTTCCGCTTCGAGCTCAGGATCGGCTTTGCGTGGCTGCCAACGGGTATCCTTCTTCAGCTCCGAGGTGTACACCTCCTGCATGCCGCGATGGCTAATATAGACTTCGGTGGTGCCGGGTTCCTTGCCGCGTTCCAAGCGGGTGCGGAATTTGTCGCGCTCGCCGGTGGAATACAGTCCGTCAAACACTTTGCCTATGGTGCTGCGTAAGATGTCTTGCGGTATCTTCGCGCGATTCTCCGCCCAGTCGGTTTCCATCACCCCGGCCTCCGACGTATCGATTTTGAGGATGAATCCGGTCTCTTGCCAAAAATCCCGTACTTGTAGCCACAGATCTTCGGCGGGCATGTCGATTTTGAGCCAGCGCTGGCTGCCATCGCGTT
>JANNMV010000673.1:0-5414 GCA_031398205.1 Pseudomonadota bacterium
TGTCATCCCGATGAAATCGGCGCCGCGCTCGGTGATTTGGCAGTGGGCCAGGCAGGCCTACGTTTGCCGGGCGCCTTCGACGGTTTCGAATTGGCGGTGCGCGCGGTGCTCGGGCAGCAGGTCACGGTGCGCGCGGCAACTACGCTGGCGGGCCGATTCGCGGCGGCATTCGGCGACCAATTGCTGACCCCGTTTTCTGAGATGACGCGAGCCTTTCCCGCAGCCGAGCAGATCGCCGCGCTAACGGTCAATGACATCGCCAAACTCGGCATCATCGCCACGCGAGCACGCACCATCTTAGCGCTCGCGCGCCAAGTTGCCGACGGCGAGCTGCGTCTGGATCCCGCCGCGGATGTCGCCGCAACCCACACACAACTGCGCGCCATTCCAGGCATCGGCGAATGGACCGCGCAATACATTGCGATGCGCGCGCTGGCCTGGCCGGATGCTTTTCCCCATACAGACTACGGCGTGATGAAGGCACTCGGTGAAAAAAATCCGCGCAAGGTATTGGAACGCGCCGAAGCCTGGCGCCCATGGCGCGCCTACGCGGTGATGCATCTTTGGCGATCGTTGGAGGAAACATGACACAGCACTATGCGTATTACGACAGTCCCATCGGGCAGATGCTGCTTACCGCATCGGCGTCGGCGCTAACTGGTTTACATTTCGTCGGTGAAAAATACTATCCCGGTATTTCTTCCGCATGGCGACAGGATGGAAATTTCATCGTGATAAAAACGGCAATGGCACAACTCGATGAATATTTCGCGGCACAACGAATATCCTTCGACCTTCCGCTCGCGCCGGAAGGAACGCAATTTCAACGCCAAGTTTGGAACGCGTTAACGAAATTGCGCTTTGGTGAAACGTCCACTTACGCGCAGTTAGCGCAGCGCATCGGCAATCCTAACGCCGTGCGCGCGGTAGGCGCGGCCAATGGCCGCAATCCGATTTCCATTGTTATTCCTTGTCATCGCGTGATCGGCGCTGATGGCAGCTTAACCGGCTATGCCGGTGGTTTGGCGCGCAAGGAAGCGTTGTTGCGCTTGGAATCCACGCGCGCGGAATTTTGCCTTGCGTAATATTTCGATTAGAACGCGATTGAAGCTAATTGCGACTCCGCCATCAAAGAAATTTGCTCGCGCAATTCAAGAATTCGATCTTGCCAATAGCGCTGCGTGTTGAACCACGGAAAGGCTTGCGGAAACGCCGGATCGTCCCAACGCCGCGCGATCCACGCGGAATAGTGAATCAAGCGCAAGGTGCGTAGTGCCTCAATCAGATGTAACTCGCGCCGGTCGAACTCGAAAAAATCTTCATAGCCAATCAGCACGTCGGTAAACTGGCGCGTCATATCGCCAGTCTCGCCGGACAGTAACATCCACAGATCTTGAATCGCCGGGCCCATGCGACTGTCGTCGAAATCGACGAAATGCGGCCCCGATTCGGTCCACAAAACATTGCCGGCGTGGCAATCGCCGTGTAGCCGAATGAGTTTAATCGCGCCGGCGCGTTCGTAACATTGCCGCACACCAAGCAGCGCTTGTTCAACTACGCTAGACCAAGCATCGATGAGGTCCGCAGGCAAGAAATCGCTTGCGAGCAAGTAATAGCGCGGCTCTTCACCGAAGGTTTCGATGTTTAAAGCAGGACGTTCACGAAAACTTTCGATGGTGCCGACCGCATGTATACGCCCAAGAAAACGCCCGATCCATTCCAGCGTGTTGGCTCGTTCCAACTCCGGTGCGCGCCCGCCTTGCTTTGGATATATTGAGAAGCGAAAATCTTGAAAAGTACTTAAGGTCTTTCCGTTCTCCAACACGATCGGCGCGACCACCGGAATTTCGCGTTCCGACAGTTGTTGCACAAACGAATGTTCTTCCAAGATCTCTGCGTCGCTCCAACGCTGCGGCCGATAAAACTTCGCGACGACAAGCGATGCATCGTCGAGCCATATTTGATAAACGCGATTTTCGTAGCTATTGAGTGCGAGCATGCGCCCATCGCATTCGCGACCGGTACTTTCGATGGCGTCGAGCACTACATCCGGCGTGAGTCCTGCGTAAGGTGTTGCTTTAGCCGTCTCCATGCCGTCATTGTACCTGCGCTGCGTTATAATGCCGCGCTAACTTTCCGTAAAATATTCCTATGGCCCAATACGTTTACACCATGAATCGGGTGAGCAAGATCGTGCCGCCCAAACGCACTATTCTTAAAGATATTTCACTTTCATTTTTTCCCGGCGCTAAGATCGGCGTGTTGGGATTGAACGGTTCCGGTAAATCATCGCTACTGAAAATCATGGCGGGACTCGACACGGAAATCGAAGGCGAAGCGCGGCCGATGCCGAATTTGAGCATCGGTTATTTGCCACAGGAGCCGCAACTTGATCCGACGAAAACCGTGCGCGAAGAAGTCGAAGCGGGAATGGGCGAGGTGATCGAGGCGAAGAAAAAACTCGAAGAGGTGTACGCCGCCTATGGCGAGCCCGATGCGGATTTCGAAAAACTGGCAGCCTATCAAGCTAAGTATGAAGGCATCCTCGCGGCGAATGGAAACGACACTGAACACCAGTTGGAAATCGCCGCCGATGCGCTGCGGCTGCCACCATGGGAGGCACAAATCGCTAATCTTTCCGGAGGCGAAAAGCGTCGTGTGGCACTGTGTAAATTGTTGTTGTCCAAGCCTGACATGTTACTGCTCGACGAGCCCACCAACCACTTGGATGCGGAAAGTGTTGAGTGGCTTGAGCAGTTTTTACTACGCTTTCCAGGCACAGTCGTCGCGGTGACCCACGATCGCTATTTTCTCGACAACGCCGCCGAATGGATATTGGAACTAGATCGTGGCCAAGGCATCCCGTGGAAAGGCAATTACAGCTCGTGGCTGGAACAAAAAGGCGATCGACTCAAGCAAGAAGAATCGAGCGAATCGGCACGGCAAAAAGCGCTGAAGACCGAGCTGGATTGGGTGCGGCAAAATCCGAAAGGCCGGCAGGCGAAGAGCAAAGCCCGTCTTGCGCGCTTCGATGAATTGAGTTCCTACGAGTATCAAAAACGTAACGAGACGCAGGAGATTTTCATCCCCGTTGGCGAACGACTCGGCAACGAAGTCATCGAGTTCAAAGGCGTGAGCAAAGGTTATGGCGATCGCCTGTTGATCGATAACGCAAGCTTCAACATTCCGCCCGGCGCGATCGTCGGCATCATCGGCCCGAACGGCGCCGGTAAGTCCACGTTATTCCGCATGATCACCGGTAAAGAAAAACCCGATAGCGGCGAAATTATCATTGGCTCAACGGCGATTATCGCGCAAGTAGATCAATCGCGCGAAGCACTCAGCGGCGACAAAACCGTGTGGGAAGAAATTTCCGGCGGCGCGGATATTATCACCGTCGGCAAATTCGAAATGCCATCGCGCGCTTACCTTGGGCGATTCAATTTTAAGGGTGCCGATCAGCAGAAAATCGTCGGCAATTTATCCGGCGGCGAGCGCGGACGCCTGCATCTGGCTAAAACCTTGCTGGCCGGCGGCAACGTATTGCTGCTCGACGAACCCTCCAACGATTTGGACGTGGAAACACTACGCGCATTGGAAGACGCGCTACTGGAATTCCCCGGCAGCGCGCTGATCGTCTCTCACGACCGCTGGTTTTTGGATCGCATCGCATCGCATATTTTGTCGTTCGAAGACGAATCGCAAGTAGTGTTCTTCAACGGCAATTATCAAGAATACGAGGCCGACAAGAAAAAGCGGCTAGGCGAGGAAGGTGCGCGACCCCATCGCGTTCGTTACAAGGCGTTGAAGACCTAGTCCTGTCATTGCGAGCAGCCAGTATCGGCGCTGCCGATACTGCTCACGGACCATGAACCGCAAAGGTCTTAAACCGAAGCCCACCCTCACCCTAACCCCCTTCCGCAAAGCGGGAGAGGGAGTATCGTCCCCTCGCCCCTTCGGGGAGAGGGGTGAGGGTGAGGGGT
Source organism: Pseudomonadota bacterium (assembly GCA_031398205.1). Classification (GTDB taxonomy): domain Bacteria; phylum Pseudomonadota; class Gammaproteobacteria; order Burkholderiales; family JALYOK01; genus JALYOK01. The sequence continues at coordinate 3,984 of JANNMV010000673.1, forward strand.
AAGCCGTCGCTAAAGCAAGCGTCGGTCAAATCGGGTTCATGAAAAGGAGCGTTTTTTGCGACAAAGCAATCTCGTATTTCAAGGCAGTTAAAATCGAGATTGCTTCGTCACTTCGTTCCTCGCAATGACAATGGTGATGTGCGTTTGCTACCCACGCCCAACAAACGGCATTTTTGTCGCCATGATCGTCATGAACTGTACGTTGGTTTCCAGCGGAAAACTGGCCATGTGAACGATTGCTTCGCCGACATGAGCGACATCCATCAGCGGCTCGACGACGAGCGAACCATCCGCCTGGGGCAACCCCAGCTTGGCGCGCGGCGCGATCAACTCCGTCGCTGCGTTGCCGATGTCGATTTGGCTGCAAACGATGTTGTACTTGCGGCCATCGAGTGAGGTGGATTTTGTCAATCCAGTGATTGCATGTTTAGTCGAGGTGTAAGGCGCAGAATTTGGCCGCGGCGCATGGGCGGAAATCGAGCCGTTGTTGATAATGCGCCCACCCATCGGGTCTTGGCTTTTCATCATGCGAACCGCGGCCTGGGTGCATAGAAACGGCCCGGTCAAATTGATGTCGATGACACTTTTCCATTGTTCAAACGTAATGTCTTCGATGGGTCCACCGGCGCTTATTCCGGCATTGTTAAACAACAAATCGAGGCGGCCGAATTTCTCTTTGGTTTTGGCAAATAGTTCGGTGACCGCCTTTGGATCAGCGACATCGGTCGGAACTGCAAGCACGCGATTTCCTGCGCCAGAGTCTGTTGCAACCTGTTGCAATGGCTCCGCGCGGCGACCGGCTAACACCACTTGATAACCGGCTTTCAATAACGCAAGCGCGGTGGATTTTCCGATGCCGGTTCCGGCGCCGGTAACGACTGCTACTTTGTTTGACGAAGCCATGAATATTTTTCCTCACTGAAATTAAATGTATGTAGGGTGGGTAGAGCAAAGCGAAACCCGCCGTTCCTTATCTAACATTGATGGGTTCCGCTGCACTCTACCCATCCACCAATTTAGCCTTCCGCGCGCCGCAACTGCGGAAATAAAATCACGTCGCGGATGCTCGGGCTGTCGGTCAACAACATCACTAATCGATCGATGCCGATGCCTTCGCCCGCGGTCGGCGGTAAGCCGTATTCAAGCGCGGTGACATAGTCCTTGTCCTTGAACATTGCTTCCTGGTCACCGGATTCCTTGAGTTTCACTTGCTCGTCGAAGCGCGTTTCCTGGTCTTCGGGATCATTCAATTCTGAAAACCCATTGGCGATTTCGCGGCCGGCGATGAATAGTTCGAAGCGGTCGGTGATGTCGGGATTCGTGTCGTTGCGCCGCGCCAGGGGCGAGACTTCGGCCGGGTAGTCGATGATAAATGTCGGTTGAATCAGCAGCGGTTCCGCCGTTTCTTCGAATAGCGTCAACTGCATGCCA
>JANNMV010000674.1:0-1721 GCA_031398205.1 Pseudomonadota bacterium
ACGCGTAGTCGATGCGAGCCCGGAAGGCGGCATACTGGCGGTGTTTGAACTCGGTAACTAAGCTCGCGAGTTGTTTACTGGCGAACGGCGGGGCGGGTCCCCGCCGTTTTAATTCCGGTGGGGTGTGGTTTTTCGAATGACTGGTGCGGCGTTTGAAATGTGTGTTTTAGTGTTGGCGATTTGGCGCGGGTAATTCAAATTGTTTGCTTCAAGCGCGGCGTTGATTGCTGCGGCTTGCTTGGTTTTCAGAGACGGCGTCATTTCAGCGGAGGAAAAGGTTGAGGCACTAAAGAATCCCTACGAAGGTCGTACGGACGTTTTGGAGGATGGCGGCAGCCTATTGAATCAATATTGCTCCCACTGCCATGGGCCTTTCGCCGAACAAGGCGAACGCGTTCGTGATTTGCGCCGGCTCAACATCCGTTACGGCGACGATGCGATCAGTTTGTACTGGACCACGGTTAACGACGGTCGCATGGATAAGGGCATGCCGGTTTGGAAAGAGGCCATCAGCGATGATATCAAGTGGCGTATTTATACATTTTTGCAATCCGTCCAAACAAAGAAGTAAATCGTGCTGTGCGGCCTATTCCGATTATTGATCGTTGCGTATATCTGCGTCAGCGGGACTTTTTCGACAAACGAGGCGCACGCCCATGGCGTTACGCTCAAGGTGCATCATTTTTTGCCGGCGGATTCGCCGTTTCATACTAAATTTCTGTTGCCGTGGTTGGCGAAGCTGGAGGACGAATCCCATGGTCTGCTGCGGTTTCAGGTTTTTCCGGCGCAGCCGATGGGGCCACTTTACGATCAAGTGAAAGCGGGGGCGGCGGACATCGTGTGGACCGCGGTCGGCAATCCCGCAGGGCGGTTCCCGGCGTTTGAGGTGTTCAATTTGCCGCTCACGATCCACAGCGCGCAAGGATCGAGCCGGGCACTGTGGGAGTACGTGCAAGCGAACGACTTGGCAAAGAAAGAATTCGCCGGCGTGCGCTTGCTCGCCGTTCAGGTAGCCACGCTCGAATCGAATGAAAAAGCGCGAGTGCTTTCGGGCGCATTCCTATTCGCGATGAATTCCGCCGTCTACAAGAGCCTATCGGATGAGCTTAAGAAGGTGATTATTGCGAATAGCGGCGCCGACACGTCGGCGTGGCTCGGTAAGATTCTTGGCGCCAACAGCGCGGGCACGTCGCCCGCAAGTCAACCATCCGCGCCAAGTATGATCGACGCCAGGATCAAAGAACTCGATCAGCGTGGGCTGGACGGCAAAGAGTTAGTCGAAAGCGCGCGCGCGTTACTCGCTGAGTTCGATTCCGCGAATTAAATCTACCTGCGGCCGGGCGGTGTCCGCATAGCCGCCTGCGTGTCGCGTGGCTAGCGAGGAGGCTGGCCACCGGCCTCGGGCCACTGCCTTGCGGCAAGCAACAGCGCTCGAATGCCGTTTCTAGGATAATGGCAATGCATGTCACTCCCAAGCTCAGAAACCGTCTTCGCAGACCGCCCTATGCGCCGCCGCGTGCGCAACCGCAGTGCGGCGCGGCACGCCGACGTCAGCTTTTTTAGTGATGAAATCGGTGGACGAATGTTTGAGCGGCTCGATTACATCAAACTCTACTCGGAATCGATTCATGCGTTGGGCAACACTAGTACGTACTAGCCTTTTGAGGAGCTCATCGGCACAGCCACACTATTTTCCAGATTGTAATGACTAATGAAGTACC
>JANNMV010000078.1:0-2210 GCA_031398205.1 Pseudomonadota bacterium
CGATTTCAAACTCGACGAGCTCAGAATGTTGCGCAGAACGCCGTTCTCAATCGGCAAGTTCAATTCTTCCGCAATTTTTTCGTAGTACGCCGGCGCTGAAAAGGTGAGGCCCGGTTTCGGCACGGCCACCATCAAGACTTGGATGCCTTTGGCTTTCGCTAGCGCGATCATGGCGCGCAAATTGGCTTCTGCTTTTGCCTCGCCGGTTTGGCGTAGTAAGTCATTGCCGCCATGGCACAGAATCAGCAGCTTGGGTTGTTCCTCGTCGAGCACATCGGACAAGCGTTCCAGACCCTCGGCCGTTACTTCTCCCGGTACGCCCGCGGCAACGACACGACGCCCGATGAGTTGCTCCAATACGGCGGGATAGCTGGTTTCCGGCGTTGCGCCGGTGCCGAACGTCAAACTGTCGCCGAAGGCGAGAATGACGGCGTCGTTCGGCAGTTTTGCCAATTGCGGCGTTTTGCCGCACGCCGCCAGTAGCAATAAAACGGCTAGGTATCTCACCACTCGCGCTTGGCCACCGGATTGCTCAGGCTACCCAAACCACCGATGCGGCATTCGGTCACGTCGCCGGGCTTGATTACCACTGCACCCGGTGTGCCGGTACTGATGATATCGCCGGGATACAGCGTCGCCACATGGGAGTGAAACGACACTAAATAATCCGGCGGAAACGCCATGTTGCGCACTTGGTTTTCGCGATGCAGTTTGCCGTTGTTGTAGGTACCGACAGTGAGGCCGAGCACGTCGGGCACTTCGTCCGGCGTGATGAGTTCGGGCCCAAAGGAAAAAAACGTATCGAAGTTTTTCGAGCGCGTAAGGAAGCGCGGATTCACTTGCAAAATATCTTCCGCCGTCATGTCGATAATCAAGCAATAACCGGCCAGGTAACTTACTGCGTCTTGCTCGGATACGGCGCGACAGGTGCGGCCGATGATGAGGCCCAGTTCGCCTTCCGCCGTGACGCGTTCCGATTGCGGCGGCAGTTCGATGACATCGCCGGGGCCGATAATGGTGTTGTCGTTTTTCATGAACGACGCCGGCGCTGTTGGGTAAGGCGCGTCGAGATCTTTGGCGTGATCGAGATAGTTCAAACCGATGCCCCAAATCTTGCGTGGGCGGCGATACAGCGGCGCGACTTTGACACTGCTCGGATCGATGGTCGCTGCCACTCTTGCCGCGTCGCGACCGAGTTCAGTATCGATGCCGCGCTCAATCAAGGCGAGCATGTCCGTTGGCCAGGATTTGTTAAGTTGCGAATTAATATGAGCGACCGGCACCAAGCCGGCGGGAAGCACCACAGCCGCTTGCTCGCGGCCGTCAAGAACGATGGAAGTTAAGCGCATGTCGACAACTCAAGTTAGAAATTGAAAATGAATTGATAAAAATTTAAGCAGCGGACGGCCGTTTTAAAATGACCGGAACCAAGGCGAGGGTCGCCAGTGCACAGCCGATCAAAGCCATGCCGATCGCTTCGATGAACGTCGGCCGCTCGCCCAATAGCCACCAAGCAAACAATACGCCGATAACGGGTGTGGCCAAGGTGCTCAGTCCCGCGAGGCCGGCGGGCATGCGTTTTAGCGCGTAGTAAAACAGTAGCCAGGCGAGCGAGGTGCTGATCACGGCGCTGTAGAAAATGCACCAGACCAGCAAGGGCGTCCAGGTGATCGATTTTTGCGGGATGATCAGGCCGGAAAGAAAGAAACCGATTGCGGCAATGGTGATTTGCCAAAAGGTCAGGGTGATCATCGGCACGTTTTCGCGGCGCTGCAATTCTTTTACCATAATTACATTTGCCGCCCAAAACAGGCCAGCCAACACCGCTAACGCACTGGAAAGAATGCTGCCGTGTTGATGCAGTGGATCGATCAAGATGACTTGGCCGACAAACGCCAAGCTAACGGCAAGCCACTGCCAGCGCTTGAGCCGCTCGTGCAACATAAAGCGCGCCAGGATCAGTGCCCAAAACGGCATGGTGTAGACCAGCACGCTGATCTTGCCCGCACCGCCGACGATCAACGCCGTCATCACGAAACCGAAATTGACTACCAAGATCAGACTCAGCCACGCCACGGTGCGCCACTCACTGCGCGGGATACCGAAAGAATGTTTGAGGAAAATCATCACCGGCACCAGGGTCAGGCCGCCGATCCCGAAACGTAACGCGGAAAAATTCAGCGGCCCGGCATCGATCATCGCTTGTTTCA